>CANQVH010000019.1 GCA_947627245.1 uncultured Lachnospiraceae bacterium
CCTATCTATTGTACCCTAACAGCAATTCATTCAAAAAATTTCATTTTAGACTTGACTTTTAATAGTTAGTCTTTCTTCAGCGTCACGGATTTTTTATTCAGGGTAACCTTCGTGCAGGCCACCGCTTTCTTCTGTACGGTCACCTTGACCTCTCCGGTCAGTCCACTTTTCAGGGTGACTGTGATGGTCGCCTTGCCCTTCTTCGATTTCGCACTGATCTTCCCGTTGGCATTTACCGTCACGATCTTCGGGTTGCTGGTCGTCCATGAGGCAATCGCATCGCCAGCCGCCAGCCCGCTCACCTTGACCTTAGTGGTGGACTGTTTCGTCTTCAGCTTGATGGATGTGACGTTCAGTTCCATCGTCGGCGTCAGCTTAGGAACAGGCGTACTTTCCTCTGCTCCGCAGCCCGTACATTTCCTTGTCTGAATCCCTTCCTCAAGTACGGTAGGTTCCTTCGTGATCTCATAATTTCCGAAACTGTGACCGGACTGTCTCCCCGTCAGCGCAAGTGTAACCTCAAGATTCAAAGGCACATTATCATCCCCGACAGCACAAGTATAATTATACGAAACGCTTTCCGGAAGCGCACACCCCGAGAATGTAATCACTCCGTCTGAACCCATGGCAGGAACTTTTGAGATAAAATGCACCTTTGCAAGATTATCTTTTCCAACAAGATTTGCCATATCCAGTTGCTGCCCATTGCCGACATCTTTCAGTTGAACGGCTTGCGTCTGAGGACTCAGCTCGCAATTAATCATCGACAGGCCCAATGATTCCAGATTCAAAGAGGTCAGACGATTACCGTTACAATGAAGAATTGCAAAGTCGGTTTTAGCGCCCAAATTTAGTGATGTCAGTTGGTTATTCTCACAATTCAAATTAAATAAGTCCTTGCTCGTGCTTACGTCCAGAGAAGTCAACTGATTATTTCCACATTCCAAACGTATCAGTTTTGTATTTTGACTCACATCCAATGTTGCCAAAGCGTTCCCGTCACACCAGAAATATTCTAAGTTTTGATTTTTGCTCACATCCAGATTCTTTAATTGATTACCTCCACAAGCTAATTCTCGCAAATCCGGATTATTACTTACATTCAATTCTTTCAACTGACACCCGGTACAATCTAAGCTAGTCAAGTATTCATTCTTGCTAACATCCAATGTTCCCAGCGAATTGCCGCCGCAACCCAAGCCTTCCAAATATTCATTATCGCTCACGTCCAGTTCCGTTAGCTGATTGCCACTGCAGTCCAACCCTATCAGCTCCATATTTGGTCTTACGTTCAGTTCTGTCAAACAGTTATCCCTGCAATCCAAGTGTTCCAAATCCCTGTTCAAATGCACATCCAGTTCTTTCAACTGGTTATCATCACAGTCTAATTCAATTAAATTAACAATACCGCCAAAATTCAATACTGTCAGATTGTTCCCATAACAAGACAAATCATACAGATTGGTACTGTTGCTCACATCTAGTGTTGTTAATTGGTTATCATAACACCAGAATGTCTCCAAACGCGTATTCTTGCTTACATCCAGAGAAGTCAGATTATTTGAATGACAGTCCAAAAAATTCAACTTAGTATTGTTACTCACATCCAATGATCCCAATGGGTTGTTAGAACAATTCATACCCTCCAACATCGTGTTATGACTCACATCCAGTTTCGTCAGTTGATTTAACGAACAGTCCAGATACGTTAAATTCGTGAAATATTCGATTCCTGTAAGATCTTTAATACCAGCTTCACCAACGTACATTCGTTCAATCTCTTCGATCTCCGCAGAAGAGAGCACATTGTCATTGTCCACATCCCATTCATCCCAATTATATCCAAGATCTATACGGAAATTCTCATCCGAAAAATAATTTGCATCCAATGTCACTCCGCCATTCGCTATCACTGATGTGTCGTCCATTGGAAGAGCAAGCGTATCCGTCGCCGCGACATTAATCAGCTTATCACTGTCCAAATCAACAGATATCTCATAGTCTTCCTCGATGGGAAACTCCGATTCCGTAGTCTCCGAACCTACGGTCTGCTCCGCAAATGTCTCCGATTCGACCTCGGAAAACTCAGATTCCTGCGGCAATTCCGCGATATCCTCTGCCGCTTCTACCGTAGTTCCGTCAGTCTCGTCTCCGAACTCCTGTCCTTCGGTCTCTTCAACCGCAGGCATTCCCTCAATCGTTTCTTTCGTGAGAAGTTCATTATTGGCTTCCGCTTCGGTCACTGAATCAGCAACCGTAATCTCCGAAGACTCCTCGGATTCTTCCGGACTTGTATCTGCTGCTACCTCAATCACAGTCTCCGCTTCCTCCAGCGCAAACACCGTCAAGCCGTCGGCAAACACCGAAGTGACTGCCATCATCGCCGCCATCAAAAAAGCTGTTTTTCTTTTCATTTTTCCGTCCTCCTTACGTTACGTGAGCTCTCCCGGAAACATGAAAATTCAGCTTTCATCCATGCAGGCTTTATTTCCCGGAAAACAGTATTTTTCCCAGTTTACCCCCCCCCCGAAGTATTTTGTCAAGTTGTTCTTTGCATTTTGCACCTGAATCAAGCCCAACAAGCCTACATTATTTTGCTTCGGCCTTTTCGCCATCATTTACCTAGTTCTGCTCCAGATAGTTCTCGAACTCCTCCGCCGACATCAGGATCTTCCTCGGCTTCGTGCCTTCCTCCGGGCCGACGACGCCGGCGTCCGAAAGCTGATCCATAATGCGCGCCGCACGGTTAAAACCGATCTTGAACACGCGCTGCAGCATACCGATGGAAGCCTTATCCTTGTCGATGATGAATTTTCCGGCGTCCGCGAAGAGGGCGTCCATATCTTCATTTCCGCGCGCCGCGGAGACTGCCTGTTGTACCTTCGCAATCTGCTCCTCCATCTGCGCGTCGTAGGAGACTGCCGTGTTTTCGTTCTTCAGGAAGTCGACGACGTCCGCGACCTCCTCATCCGAAACGAACGCGCCTTGCACGCGGGCAGGCTTCTGATAGCCCTGCGGGTAAAACAACATATCGCCCTTGCCGAGCAGCTTTTCCGCGCCGTTCATGTCGATGATCGTACGCGAGTCCACGCCCGAGGATACGGAAAACGCAATACGCGACGGCATATTCGCTTTGATCAGTCCCGTGATGACGTTGACCGACGGACGCTGTGTTGCGATAATCAGGTGAATGCCTGCCGCGCGGGCCAACTGCGCCAGACGACAAATCGAATCCTCCACCTCGCCCGGCGCGACCATCATCAGGTCGGCCAGCTCGTCCACGATGATAACGATCTGCGGAAGCTTCTGCGGTTTGTTCTCGTCCTCGATATCCTTCAGCGCCTCGATCTTCTGATTGTAGCCTTTCAGATCGCGCACGCCGACTTCAGCGAATTTGTCATAGCGGGACATCATCTCGGCGACGCCCCAGTTCAGCGCTCCGGCCGCCTTCTTCGGATCGGTCACGACCGGAATGAACAGATGCGGAATGCCGTTGTACACACTCAGCTCAACCACCTTCGGGTCGATCATAATCAGCTTAACCTCCTCCGGCGATGCTTTGTAGAGCAGGCTGATGATGATCGTGTTGATGCAGACAGACTTACCGGAACCGGTCGCTCCGGCAATCAGCAGATGCGGCATCTTCGCGATATCCGACACGACCACCTTGCCGCCGATGTCCTTGCCGGTCGCAAATGCCAGCTTGGACGGATGATTTTTAAACTCGTCAGACTCTAAAAGATCGCGCAGGGATACCGCGCTGTTTTCACTGTTCGGAACCTCGATACCCACGGCGGATTTGCCCGGGATCGGCGCCTCGATACGGATATCGGCGGCCGCCAGATTGAGCTTAATATCGTCGGAAAGGCCCACGATACGGCTGACCTTGACGCCCTGCTCGGGAAGCAGCTCGTAGCGCGTTACGCTCGGGCCGCAGCTCACGTTCGTCACGGTCGCATGCACGCCGAAGCTGTCCAGCGTCTGCTGAAGCTTCGCGGCCGTACTGCGAATCTCCTGTTCCTGATTGCCGCCCTTGCCGCCCTTGCCCTTCTTCAGCAGATCGATTGGCGGATAGACGTACTCCGGGCGTACCGCTTCGGCGGTCTTTGCCATCTCAGCCTCCACGGAAGCGATTCCTTCTTCAATCTCCTTCTGCGAAGACCGTGGATTGCGCTTCGAGGACGGATGCTCCTGTCCTGCGGCGGCATCCTGCACCTGTGCATCCTCCTGCTCATACGGCTCGTCCGCTGCATCCGCCGTCAACATCGTCTTTTTGCTTTCTGTCGTCTTGCTGTCACGCAGAGAAGTTCCGCGTTCCTCTTCCCGGCTGCCGCGCAGGGATGTTCCGCGCTCCGTTGTCTGATTGTCCCGCAGAGACGTCCCCAGCCCTTTTTGCGTCGTCCGGGCAGAATCTTCGCTCGTCTCCGTCCGGATCCCCTCGATATGTAGTTGTGAGATATCGTGATAGTATTCCAATCCGGAGGAATCAGCCGGTTTCTTCTGTACAGACGCATTCTTTTCCAGCTCGATCACCTTGGGAATCTCTGTCCCAACCTTTGAAGGATCTCCCTGAATCCTTGTATCCGTCGTCACACCGGAAACCTTATGGTGCTCACGACTGCCCACCGGGAACAAGACAGGCACATCGATCTGTGTCCTTGTCGTATGCGTCGGTGCAGGCTGCGAATACATAGGTATCTGTCCCGCGCCGTTCGCAGGCAGCTCTCCTTTCTTCCCCTTGCGCTTTCTGCCGCGTGACACAGCACTCTGCTCCTGCCACGTCTGCATCCCGGGCATCGTCTGTGATTGTCCGTATCCGGTCGGAATCTGCCCCGGCACACCTGCCTGCGGCTGTCCATATCCCAACGGAGTCTGTCCCGGCACACCCGTCCATGGCTGTCCATATCCCAACGGAGTCTGTCCCGGTCCGTCTGCCTGCGGCTGTCCGTTCCCGCCGTCTGGCGCGTCCAGAAGCTCCTGCGGCAGATCCCAATCGTTCCTGCGCTCCCGTTCTTTGCGATATGCCTCCCTGCGCCGCGCGTTTGACTCCTTCGCCGACTGATAGACGCGGCTACCCTGATGCTTCACACTGCGCATCAGCGATTTCTGAGTGATCAGCACAAGACAAACGATTGTGAAAATCAAAAGAACGATCCCCGTTCCAATCGCCCCAAACGCAGGACGAAACAGGCCGCAGATCACACCACCGATCACACCGCCGCCGTTTTTGTAGGAAGCGCTGTGCTCATAGATCTCCGTGATATCCCGAATCTCCTGATAATCTTTCGTGAAAAGCGTCGCGAAACTGCAGATACAGACAAACAGCCCCAACGAAGAAAAGAATTTCATTCCTGCGACGCGGCTGCCGCGGTTCGAAATCAGAAACGCCGCCGCAATAAACAGAAGGAACGGAAACAGATATGCGGTGATCCCGAAAATTCCGAAACTCACATCGGAGACAACGGCTCCCACATATCCCCCTATTCCAAGATAACTGATAAAAAGCAGGATGCAGACCGCCAGCACGATCCACAAAACCGCCTCGCGCATGATCATTGAATTTTCCGGCTCACGCTCAGGCTCCTGTATCGGTGCCGGTGCGGGATTGACCCGCTTCGCGCCGGATTTGGATGCTTTTGCAGCCGTCCCGCCGGATGCGCTGCTTTTTCCGGACGTCGAGTTCCCCTTTGCCGACGTCGCTTTTTTCTTTGCCGTATTCGTTGCCAATTTTTTCTCCCCTTTGCTCAGCTTAAATCAGGAAATGGCCGACAATCGCCACGATTCCCACAATAAAACAATAGTATGCGAAATATTTGAACTTCTTCCTGCGCACGATGACAAGCATTGTCTTGATGCAGATATATCCGACCACGCCTGCAAACACCATGCCGACCGCATAGACTCCGATCTGCGCCGTCTCGATCGGCTCAGCGATCACATCCTTCACCTCAAGTACCGCCGCGCCGAGAATTGCCGGAATAGACAGGATGAAGGAATACTTCACCGCAAACTTCCGATCCAGCCCGCAGAAAAGACAGGCGGCGATCGTCGTCCCGGAACGTGAAAGTCCGGGGAGCGTCGCAAGTCCCTGCGCCGTGCCGATCACAAGACCGTCTCGGTAGCTTACCGTCTTCGGCGTCTTGTTTCCTTCCTTCTTGAGCTCCGCCATCAAAAGCAGTACGCCCGTAATCAGCAGACAGATACCGGGAATCAGAAGCGTATTCGACGCCCCCTCGACGACGTCCTTGCCAAGCACTCCGATAACGCCGGTAGGCACGGTGGAAACAAGAATCAGCACCACGAATTTCCGGTAACTGTTTGCTATGATTTTTTTGTATTTCAGAGATGTCTTATGTATTTTGTTGAGGATCAAAGTATACAGGTTGGAGAACATGTCGCCAACCATGAGGAAAAATTCTTTGATCATATTCCAGATATCCTTGTGGTAAACGATGAACACCGCCGCCAGCGTGCCGAGATGGAGCATAATGTCGAACAGCATGCTCCCGTTCGTCTCGACATGGAAAATATTCTGCAGGATCGCAAGATGTCCGGAGCTGCTGACCGGAAGAAACTCCGTCACACCCTGCACGATTCCGAGTAAGATCGATTCTAAAATTGACATACCATCCTCCGATATTTATAAATTTAGTCCGGGCAGATTTTAGCCCAATTCATTATAGCAGACAATTTGTGGAGAGACAAGTTTTATTATTTTCTCTTCTCTATCATCCTGTTCAGCTTTCTAAGCGCATCGCTGATTCCCCCTACCGCATCGATCAGCCCTTCCTTTACGGCGTCCTCTCCGACCAAGATCGTGCCGAGATCTTTCGTCAGGATACCCGTATCCAGCATCAGCTCCTCCAATCGGCTGCGCGCGGCCCGCGAATGCTCCGTGATAAAACCGAGGATGCGGTCCTGCATTTGCTTGAAATAATCATAGGTCTGCGGAGCGCCGATTACTGTTCCGTTCATGCGCACCGGATGGATCACCATCGTCCCGGTCTTTACAATAAAAGAATAGTCTGTTGATACGGCGATCGGCACGCCGATAGAATGACTGCCGCCGAGCACCAGAGACACGGTCGGCTTGCTCAACGACGCGATCATCTCCGCAATCGCAAGCCCGGCCTCCACATCTCCTCCGACTGTGTTGAGCAGGATCAGTAGCCCGTCGATATCCGGACTGTCCTCGATCGCCGCCAGCTTCGGCAATACATGCTCATATTTTGTCGTCTTTGAATTGGCGGACAGGCATTCGTGTCCCTCGATCTCGCCGATCACGCTCAACAGATGGATCCGATGACTCAGCGCGACCTCTCCGGTCTCACGGATAGCCTCCCGCTGCCCGTCTTCCGCCTCCCTGCATTTCTCGTTCTCCTGTCTCTTTGTATCCCCTGTCATCGTCTGCCTCCTTATATGGTACGCGCCTGTTTGCAGACAGTATTCCCAGAAATGACAGAAAGAATACTCGGTCATAGGAAGCGGACGTTATGTAGAGCTCATACAATGCAAGTATTGTCCGGACATAAACAGGGCCGCCGCACAGCCGGCTTTTCAGAAAGTCCGGTTGCACGGCAGCCCTTCTCTTGTCAAATCCGTTCAGTGATACAGATATTCTCCGCGCAGCGTGCGAACCATCTCTTCGTATCGCTGTCTGCACGCCTCGTTCTGCCCGTCCTCGATCATACGGATGCACGGAGAGAGATAGTTTTCCCAGATCGAGCGGTAGATCTCGTCCGAATCCTCCCTCTGAGCGATGTGCTTCACCACGGACGGCGCCACATCGTAATATTCCTGTATCATCTCCCTGCCTCCCGGAAGGGAAGACAGATAGGTATCTCTGTAATTGCGGAGCAATGTCAGCTCATAGCAGTCGTCCGGTTTGCCGAAGGTCCGGCAGACCGCCGTCGTGATATAACAGAATTTCTTGTGGAAACCCTGCTCGATCTCCTCAAACGTCGCCGTCTCGAGAGCCGATTTCGGGAAAGTCTCCCGCCATGCTCCGACCAGCTTGTCCGCAAGCGGCTTAGACGAATTTCCCTTGTACTCCAATATCATCGGGAAGACAAACGTCACCATCGCCATGCTGAGATCCATCATCCTGCGGTCTTTTGCGCTGCGGCGTTTACATGCGTCCGTCTGCGCCTTCGCATACTCCACAAGCGCTCCCGCCATGTTGAGCAGGAACTGATCCTTGTCGATCACGGAATTGTAGCCGTTCTCGATCGCGTCAAACGTCTGGACATTCTGTTGATACAACTCATGAAAACGATCCGGGTACAGATTTCTTTTAAAATACTGCATCGGATCCCCGCAGCACTCCAGAAGCTTCGGCATGCCCTCGATCCCGGTCAGGTAGTAGTTCATCCGTCTACTCCTCCAAGTTTGTGTATACCGCTTGGACATCGTCGTCTTCATCCAGCATGTCCAGCGTCCGGTTCAACTGTCTCAGCGCATTCTCGTCGGTGAGCGCGACATAGTTCTGCGGGATCATCGTGACCTCAGCGGATGCCATATTGATGCCCTCGTTCTCAAGCGCCTGCCGTACCTCACTGAAATCGTCTGGTGCCGTAAGGATCTCGAAACTGTCCTCCTCTTCGGAGAAATCCTCCGCCCCCGCGTCAAGCGCCATCATCATCAGATCATCCGCATCAAGATCGCATTCTTCCTTATCAATGATGATCTGCCCCTTCTGGTCAAACATATAGGAGACGCAGCCCTGCGTACCGATGCTTCCGCTGCCCTTTGTGAATGCATTGCGGACATTGGACGCCGTGCGGTTCTTGTTGTCCGTAAGCGCCTCGACGATGATCGCGATACCGCCCGGACCGTAGCCCTCGTATGTAACGTACTCATAGTTCACGGAACCCATTTCACCGGCAGCCTTCTTGATGCCGCGGTCAATCGTATCATTCGGCATATTGTTGGCCTTCGCCTTCGCAATGATATCGCGCAGACGGCTGTTGTTTGCCGGGTCGGAACCGCCCTCCTTGACCGCTACCGCGATCTCACGGCCGATGATCGTAAAGATCTTGCCCTTCGCCGCGTCGTTCTTCTCCTTCTTATGCTTGATGTTGGCAAATTTTGAATGTCCTGACATAAGTCAAATGTCACTCCTTTTCCTGTACTTTGTAGTGTGTATCGCATTACGGAAAGCATGTCATGACGTTGCTTTCGTAATTTTAACAAGACGGATCATCTTGTCCTCTACCTTCATGATCTGGAAATGATAACCGCCCGCGGCGACCTCCGCCTGTTCTCCGTCGGCGGGGATACGGTCAAGCCTTGAAATCAGGAAGCCGTTCAGCGTATCGTATTCCTCTTCGTCGTCCTCCAGCGAAAGTCCGAGTTCCTCTACCACATCGTCGAGCGGCGCCATGCCGTCCATCAGGTACGCCCCGCTCTCTTCACGACGGATCAGCGGCACCTCGTTGTCGTACTCATCCTGAATATTTCCGACGATCTCCTCCAGAATATCCTCCATCGTCACAAGTCCTGCCGTCTGGCCGTATTCGTCAACCACGATCACCATCTGAAGCTTCTCGGCCTGCATGCTGCGAAACAGCACATGGATGCCACGCGTCTCCGGGATAAAGCGCACCTTGCGCAAAAGCTCCGGGATATCGCGGATCTGCCAGTCGTCATACTGCTCCATCGTGTGGAACTTCATCGCGTCCTTGAAATGCAGCACGCCGATGATATTGTCGATACTTTCATCATAAACCGGGAAACGCGAATTCGTCTGCTCCACCATGAAGGAGATCGCGTCCCGCAGGTTCGTCGTCCCGCTGATGTCGATGATGTTCTTGCGGCGGGTCATGATATCCTCGGCCTTTTTGTCGTCGAGCTCGAAGATATTCTGGATCATCTCCGCCTCTTTCGCATCCAGCACGCCCTGCTCGTGTCCTTCGTTTACCATCGAGATGATCTCGTCTTCCGTCACTTCCTGCTCAAGCGCATGCGGATCGATCCCGAACAGCCGCGCGAACAGATTTGACACAAACGTCAGCACATATGTAAACGGGAACAAAACCGTCATCACCCGGACAGTCATAGAATACCATGCCACCACAAAGCGCCGGGAATATTTCTGCCCCAGCATCCGGGGAAGCGAATTCCCGATCAGATAGCAGATCACCAGAAGGATCGGCAGCGTCGCATACCATGGAAAAGCCGCGTAAGCGCGCACACCCAGAACGCCTGCAAAAATACCTGCGGCCGTGCGCGTCAGCCAGTTCGCGGAGAGCAGCCGTCCGGGACGATCCTTCAAAGCGAGGGGACCGTCCGCATCCCGGCCCGCCTCTTGGAACGCCGTCTGCAGCTCAGTCTCGGACGTCGCGTCCAGCGCCGCATGAAACACTGTCATAATAAAGTCCAGCAGCAGCAATACCGCCAGAACGATTGTACCGGCCCATCGGCCAGTGTCACTGTCCATAAAATGTAATACTCCTTAAAATAAAACGTAGAACTTCAAGTACATTGATTTAATATAACATCTTCGCCTTTGTTCGTCAAGTTTTGATATTCGCCCTATGTAAGCAGCTCCAGACTGACCTGAAGGGCTTTGTCTACCCGTTCCAGCATCTCCATATCCAGATGGCACACCCGATCCTTCAGCCGTCGTTTGTCGATCGTGCGCAGTTGCTCCAACAGGATCACGGAATCCCGCACGATCTGGTAGCGCCCGGATTCGATCTCAACATGCGTCGGCAGCTTCGCCTTATTCATCTTCGACGTAATAGCCGCGCAGATCACGGTTGGGCTGTGTCGGTTCCCTACGTCATTTTGAATGATAAGTACGGGACGCACGCCGCCCTGCTCCGAGCCGACTACCGGCCTGAGATCTGCATAAAAGATATCGCCTCTTCTGATATTCACTTAACTCACACTCCGATACAAGGATTTGGATTTTCCGCTTCTTTCCTTTAAGTATCTCCCTGTTTCTTTCGTATATTCATGTGAGTAAAAATTTGTGTATAGTAAACTTCAATATACGGACGCCCGACAGGAATTGTCGATGCCAATGCAAACGCGCTTCCGCTCGGATCGGTCACACAGCGGTACTAAGCTCATGCTTTTGCATTCGCTAAGTACCGGCGGCCCGGGGCGGTTTGCCCTTGGCATCGCAATTCCCTGTTCGGGCTGTGCGTAGTCTGCGAACGGAACAGCCGCAAAAGAGTCGGATGCTGCCTGCCCGCAAGCAAACGATAGGCAGTTTGACGCAGATTCGCGAGCATAGCGACAACTGTCGGAGCATGTTTGAGCGAAGCGAGTTTGCGGAGACAGTTGTCAATAAGCGGCGGAGCGAATCAAGGAGAACAACTTGTTTGCGGTGGACAGGCACATCGGCTCTTGCGGCGTCCGGTGGTTCACTAAACACAAACTTAGTCGATATACACCCGCGGCACCCTCTTCCCGATGTCGCAGACAAATTCGTATGGAAAACGTCCGGAAAGCGCGTCCAGCTCTTCGATCGTAATTTGTGCATCCCCGTCGCGCCCCAGCAGCGTCACCTCGTCGAGCGGCTCCGCCTCAATCTCGGACACATCCACCATGAACTGATCCATACAGACACGGCCGAGGATCGGCGCACGCCTGCCTCGGATCAGGACATATCCTTTGCTGCTGAGGCTTCTTGGATAGCCGTCGCCGTACCCGACCGGAATCGTCGCCACACGCATTTGGCGCGGTGTCACAAACGTACCTCCGTAACTGATCGGTGTGCCTTTCTCTAAAGTCTTAATATAGACGATATGCGATTTCAGCTCCATCGCCGGACTGAGCACAAAGCCCCGGTTCATCTCATCGGACGGATAGATCCCGTAAATGCTGATCCCGGCGCGCACCAGATCCAGATTCGCCTCCGGAAGCTCCATGATCCCGGCGCTGTTCGAGCAATGGCGCAAAAATCCTTGCAGTCCGGCCGCTTCCAGACGGTCACAGAATGCCGAAAATCGACCAAGCTGAGATCTCGCAAAGCTTTTGTCTGTCTCATCCGCCCGAGCAAAGTGCGTGAACACGCCCTCCACCTGAATATCCGGGCAGGAAGCGATACGGACGGCTTCCTCAAGACCCTCATCGTTATCCGCTACGCCGATCCGCGACATTCCGGTGTCCACCGCAAGGTGAACCGGAGCCTTTACTCCGACGCTTTTGGCCGCATCCGAAAATTCGCGTGCCATCCCGGCCGTAAAAATCGTCGGGCGAATCCCGCGCGCCGCCATCTCCGGGTAATCCTCCTCAAAGGTATACCCGAGAATCAGAATCGGCTTCGTGATCCCTGCCTCGCGCAGCTCTTTTGCCTCGGAAAAGGCCGCAACCGCAAATCCCCAGATGTAATCGCAGGGCTCTGCCATGCGGGCGATCGGAACTGCTCCGTGTCCGTAGCCGTCCGTCTTGATGACCGCGACCATCCGGACGCCTTCCCTCAGATTTTCTTTCATGCGCCGGAAGTTCTCTGCGATTGCTCCCATATGAATATATGCTGTAATCCTGCCGTTGCTCATTCTTCTTTTCTCTCCTCCGTATCGTTGATCCGCTTCAGCACCTCACCGATCTGGTCTGCGATATCGCGCGCGATCATGCTGTACGCGCTGTGCTTCTCCTGCGCCGCGTCGCCTGCAAGTCCGTGCAGATACACGCCGAGCGCCGCCGCATCGAACGGCGGCATCTTCTGCGCCAACAGCCCGCAGATCATGCCGGTCAGGATATCTCCGGAGCCGCCGACCGCCATCCCGTTGTTTCCGGAAGTATTCACATAGACTCGCGATCCGTCCGAAACGACCGTCCTCGCATCCTTCAGCGCGCAGACCACACCGTACTCCCGCGCAAACTGCCTTGCCGTCCGCAGAATATCCTCCAAGATCTCCTCCTTCGTATTGTCCGTCAGTCGCATCATTTCCCCGATATGCGGCGTCAGGATTACGGAAGCCTCTGTCTCATACAGAAGATGCGGCTGCCTCGACAGCAGATTCAGCCCGTCCGCATCAATTACAAGCGGCTTCTTGTACTCCGAGAGCACCGCCGCAAGAATCTCCTCCTGCAGCCGACCCGTTCCAAAGCCCGGACCGATCCCCGCCACATCGGACCAGTCAAGCGCCTCCTCAAGCTCCTTTGCCGGAAAACGACCGTCGGAGCCTTCATCGCGATATGTTGTGACGATCGCCTCCGGAAGACAGGTCTGTATGATCTCTCGGTTGCACTCCGTGGTAAACACGCGCACCAATCCGCTTCCGCTTCGATACGCCGCCGTCGCGCAGAGGCATGCGGCCCCGCTCATTCCGCGGCTTCCCGCGATCAGAAGCACCTTTCCGTATGTCCCTTTGTTCGAGTAAGGCCTGCGCCTCGCAATTCTTGCAAGATCCTCCTCTCCGTAGGTGAAAACATTCGGAATTCCTCTCTGGAAGCGGTCTGCCGTGATCCCGATATCCCTCCGTACCACTCTCCCGCAATATTCCGTGCCGGGGAACAGTACCTGTCCGATCTTCCGGTACGCAAAGGTGACGGTGAGGTCTGCCTGCACCGCCAGTCCCAATATCTTACCCGTATCTGTGCTCACACCGGACGGAATGTCCACCGCCACTTTGAACGCGGATTGCTGATTGATCCAGTCAATGATCTGCGCATATCTTCCCTGCGCGTCTCTTGACATGCCGATGCCGAAAATGGCGTCTACTATAACAGTATATTCGCGCTGCATGAAATTACTGCTGATTTTTATTCCGCAATTTTCGCAGATCTGTCTCTGCGCCGCGGTTTCCTCTGTCATCGAATCCTCGTTCCCGACGAAAGCAATCGTCACGCGCACGCCGCGCTCGTCGAGCAGCCGTGCGACCGCGAATCCGTCCCCTCCGTTGTTTCCGGAGCCGCAGACCACAAGCACCGACCGAAGATCGCAGCCAGAACGGCAGATCTCATCGGCGACCGAAAGGGCTGCGCGCTCCATCAGAACAAGCGAAGGAATCCCAATCTTTTCAATTGTGTCGCTGTCGCAGTGCTTCATCTGCTCTGCACTTAGCAGAAACTCCATCTATACCCGCCTCCTCTCCATGACATTCCACCTGTCGGCAATATATGTCAGAAAGCCGGCAGATGTCTATTCTCCACCGCCGGCCTTCGCTTTTATTCCGTATGTTCTGAATGATTCAGATTGTAGGAAAGCTGCATCAGGCTCTCCGAGAGATGCACGTTCTCAACGATAACATTGGGCGGAACATGCAGATCCGTGTGTGCAAAATTCCAGATCGCCTTTATTCCGTTCTCCACAAGGATCGGGGCAATCACCTCTGCCCCGCTCTTCGGGAGCGTAAGGGCCGCAATCTGTATCTCGTGCTCACGGATGAACTGCGGCAGCTCGTCCGTCATACGAATCTCGATTCCCCGGACCGTGCGGCCGCACAGCTTCGGATTCACATCAAAAAGCCCTTTGATCCGAAATCCGCGCTTCTCAAATTTCACATAGTTGGCAAGAGCCTGCCCCAGATTACCCGCTCCGACAATGATCATGTTGTACACCTTGTCGAGCCCGAGGATCTTGCCGATCTCATTATACAGATATTTCACATTGTAGCCGTAGCCCTGCTGACCAAATCCGCCGAAATTATTCAGATCCTGACGAATCTGGGACGCGGTGACTCCCATCAGCTCACTCAGCTCGCCGGACGAAATCCGCTCCACCTTCTTTTCAAGCAGATCGCCCAGATATCGGTAATAACGCGGCAGGCGTTTGACTACCACTTTCGAAATTTCACGATCCTCCACAATTTTCCCTCTTTTTCATGCAAGAAATAATGTAATAATACAGGCGGAAACTATTATAACCGCTTGTCTATTTTTTGTCAATCACGTTGTCTGCATCACAACCGTATCATCTTCGCGTCCGCAATGTTTTTCCTCGTACACAGAAATACTTCGTCCTTCTCCTTCAGCACCGTGTCGCCCTTCGGAACAAGAGGATCACCGTTCCTGCGGATCATGACGATCAACGTCTGTCGCGACAGATCAAGGTCCCGGATCCTGCAGCCGTTCCACGGATGATGCTCTCCGAGAATAATCTCGCGCAGGGTGAGGCTGCTGCGGTCCGCGCTTGACTCTGCACTGATCACCGCCACATCTCCCTCTCCGATCACCGTGTTCCCTTCCGGCGCAAGCATCGAACCGTCCGGCCGCTGGATCATTGCGAGGAAAAGTCCCGGCGGAATGTCAAGCTCACATACCTTCCGCCCGATCCACGGATGCTTTGCCCCGATCCCGAGCCGCACGAAGCGCATTTCTTCATTCAGCAGATAATTCGCCGACTCCCGGATCATCGCGTACTGCTCGACGAAGCCGGCCGACAAAATACCGGTAGGAATCGCCACCATGCCAACGCCCAGAAACGTGATGATGATGCCGAAAATGCGCCCCGCCGCCGTGACCGGGTAAATGTCACCGTATCCGACCGTCAACAGCGTGGACACTGACCACCAAAAGCCGGAAAACGCATTTTTGAATACCTCCGGCTGAGCCTCATGCTCCAGCCCGTACATGCAAAGCGAAGACGCCGTCATCAGGATCAAAATAATCAGAACCGACGACACGATCTGGCCCCTTTTTCGCCGAAGCACGTCCGAAATAACATTGAACGCGTCGTAGTAGCGGTTGACCCGGAACAGCCGCAGAATGCGGATCACACGGAACATGCGAAATGCCACGATCCCCGCCGGGAAAAAGACCGGCAGATAGAACGGAAGAAACGACAACAGATCGATGATCCCGGTAAAGGAAAAGATATATCTCCACCGCGCTTTTTGCGGAGTCATCTGCGGATACAGATACTCTGCCGTCCAGACGCGCAGCGCGTACTCGACCGTGAACCCGACCACCGTGACGCATTCCAGCGTATGGAGCAGCCATTTGCAATCCGCCGACACCTCAAAGGTGTCAAAGATCGCGATAAACAGGTTGCACAGGATTGCGACCGTCATCAGCACATCAAACAGAATGCTCGGGAAATCCCCGGCATTGCCGATCTGGATGATATCAAAGATTCGCTTTTTCTTCTGCTTCAATTGATTTCGCATACATGAGCCCCTTTTTCTCTGTCGCCGCTATCGTCTATTTCGCCACATTCAGCTTCGCCATCAAAGCCTCCTGAAGCACCTGAGAAAAGTTGACGCCTTGCTTTATCGCCGCTTCATTCAGCCATTCCGGTATGCTGAGCGTCTTCTTTACTGCACGCGAGCAATTTCGTCTGCGGTACTCCATCAGATCAAATTCGACTACCACGAGAAAACCGTCCTGTTCAACGACAACCGCATCCGGCTCGGAAGCCTGAGGGATCTCCTCCCCCTCATCCTCCATTGTCGTGATTGATAGTCCGAGTGCGTCTACCGCCATCTCATACGCCTCATGCATATCATCGCCCTGTGTCATACATTCAGGAATATCCGGAAATGTTACCCAAAAACCACCCTCTTCCGCCCTGTGAAAAACTGCCGGGTAAAATAGTCTGTTCATACATGAAACCTCCATCTTTCCCATAAGATTTATTTCAGTCCTGCCTGCCCGAGTATCGCTTGCTCCATTCCTTTTTTCAGTTCACGTGAATGAAACGGAACAATCACAGTTTTCCCGGTTTCCGTGTTTTTTAGCTTTATGTGTGATCCGTTCTGTCCGACTTCACGGAACCCGTTTTTCTTTAGGAGTCTAATGATCTCCCTCGGCGTCATGGGCATTCGCTGTATCTCCTCTCAATATTTCATATATATTACCACGTAATAATACGTACGTCAACACGCTGTTCCCTAAATTTCATCTTTTATTTCTTTGTTGTCTTTTGCCGGATTTTTAGTATAATGAGTAAGAAACAGATAAACGCCCGCCCTCGGCAAATGCGCAGAGGTCAGGCATGTAATAACCATAAAATGAAATCCAAAGGAGCATCTCGATGATACTTTCCTGTCAGAATATATCAAAATCTTTCGGCACGGACGTCATTCTCTCGGGCGCATCGTTTCATATTGAAGATCACGAGAAGGCCGCTGTCGTCGGCATCAACGGCGCCGGCAAGACGACGCTTCTGCGCATCATCGTCGGTGAAACAGAGCCGGATTCGGGCGTGGTCGCGCTCGCCAGAGGAAAAACGCTCGGCTATCTCGAACAGCATCAGGACGTCAACAGCACACAGACGATCTATGCGGAGCTGCTCAGCGTAAAACAAGATCTTCTGCAGATGGAACAGCGTCTGCGCACAATGGAGCACGAGATGAAGCATCTCACCGGCGATGCGCTCTCCGACCTCATGGAGCAGTACAATCGTATCTCGGTGGAATTTGAGCACGGCAACGGCTACGCGGTCCGCAGCGAGGTGTCCGGCATCCTGAAGGGACTCGGCTTTTCCGAGGATGAATTTGACAAGCAGATCTGCACGCTCTCCGGCGGACAGAAGACGCGCGTCGCGCTCGGTCGGCTGCTTCTCTCCGCGCCCGACATCCTGCTGCTCGACGAGCCGACGAACCATCTGGATCTGAACTCGATCGCGTGGCTGGAAAATTATCTGATGAGCTACAGCGGCGCGGTGCTGATCGTCGCGCACGACCGCTATTTCCTGAACCGCGTCGCCACGAAAATCCTCGAGATCGACGGCGGAAAGCTCTCCGTATTCGCGGGCAATTACAGTGCTTATGCGGAGAAAAAAGCTCAACTTCGGGCGGCCGCGTGGCGCGCATACCTGAATCAACAGCAGGAGATCAAACATCAGGAGGCAGTGATCGCGAAACTGAAGTCCTTCAACCGCGAGAAATCGATCAAACGTGCGGAAAGCCGCGAGAAGATGCTGGAAAAGATTGAGGTATTGGAGAAACCCACGGAAATCCGCTCGGACATGCATCTGCGCTTTACCCCGCAGATCACCAGCGGCAACGATGTACTGACCGTCGAGCATCTTTCTAAGTCATTTCCCGGCAATCCGCTCTTTGCGGATCTGAACTTCACGATCCGCCGCGGAGAGCGCGTCGCCGTCATCGGAGACAACGGCACCGGCAAGACGACGATCCTCAAGATCCTGAACGAGCTGATCCCGGCGGACACAGGCGCGTTCACGCTCGGCAGTAAAGTGCATATCGGTTATTACGATCAGGAGCACCAACTGCTCCACATGGAGAAGACGCTCATAGAAGAGATCTCCGACGTATATCCTGACATGACAAACACCGAGATCCGCAATGTCCTCGCCTCTTTTCTCTTCACCGGGGACGACGTATTCAAGCGCGTCAGGGATCTGAGCGGCGGCGAGCGCGGACGGCTGGCCCTCGCGCGCCTCATGCTCTCGAAGGCCAATTTCCTGATCCTCGACGAGCCGACAAACCATCTGGACATTGTCTCGAAGGAAATCCTCGAGGAAGCGTTGCGCAATTATACCGGCACGGTGCTCTATGTCTCGCATGACCGCTATTTTATCAACCAGACCGCAACGCGCATTCTTGAGCTGAAGAATCAGACGCTGATCAACTACATCGGCAATTATGATTATTATCTGGAAAAGGTGGAAGAGCTGACGAAGGCATACTCCTGTGCCCCTGCCCCTGCCGCGGAACAGCCCGCCGCATCCTCCTCCAAGGAAGACTGGGCGCGCCGCAAGGAAGAGCAAGCGCTTGCGCGCAAACGCCAGAGCGAGCTGAACAAGACCGAAGAGCGCATCGGTGAACTGGAGGCCCGCAGCGCCGAGATCGACGCCCTGATGGCGCAGGAGGAGATTTTCACAGATATGCAGAAATGCATGGAGCTGAGTCAGGAAAAAGCCGACGTACTCTCCGAACTGGACGGATTATACGAAAAATGGGAGGAGCTCTCCGAATAATATCGCAAAAGACGCATGGATGCAAGCGCGCCCATGCGTCTCTCTTTTTCAATATCCTTTATCCCCCATTAATGCCGTCGGTTGCTCTTCGTCCGCTATTTGCTTTCCGTCTCTACCGGCACAAAATACAGGTTCTCCTTTGCAAGCGGCTGCTCACCCTCCGGATAAGACTTCACAAACAGAAGGCTTTCTACCTGCTCCACATCGATCACGCGATTCAGAGCCCACATCTCCTGATATAAATCGGAATTCTTTTCGCTATATCCTATACTCCCCGCACCGGTAATGGCCGTATAAATGGTTCCGTCTTTCAGACACACTCCGGCGAACAGCGGAGGCTCCTTATAAGTCGTACATGTGGTCTCCTCCCCGTTTTCGTCGATTCCTTTCTCCTCGATTTCCTGCATGGGAAAGTCATCGCGCAGGGAGATGGAGATCGGAGAAAGCTCCGCCTCAAGCACAGTCGCGCCGCTGTCTCCCAGAGGAGCATTCAACACAAACTTTTTCACTGCGTCATTCCCCGGCAAAGTCCAGTCAAAGCTCCACACACCCTCCGTGTCCGTCACCGGATGCATTGCCTTGCCCGGATAAACGCCCAGATCCTTCAGTTCCACATGGATCGGCTGATCGATAAAGGTTCCCTCTGCGTCTGAGAACATGCGAATCTGATATTCCAGACTGCCATCCTCCATCGTATAGCTGACCACTTCATCTTCAGTAAGCGGCGTCCCATCGTTCGCATGAACCGCCTTTCCGTCCGGTCCCGGAATCAGTCCGTCATAAAATTCAGAGCTCATATTGCCGCCGAGCGCAAACGGGTCGTAGCCCTCCTTGCCTATCTGAACTTCCGTGCTGCCAAAAGCAGGCTGCGCTCCGTTCTCGACCTCATACCCCTCCACCTTAAAGGATAAAAACGCACAGTGATTGTCCACAATGCTCTGCTGCGCCGTCACCGTGACGTCCCCCTGCGTCACAGACTGACCGACAAAAGAAGTCAGATGATCGTCTTCCAAAGCCTTTTGCTGTTCTTCCGTCACCTGAAGCTGTTCCTTCAGACTCCTGCTCCACTGCAGATAGGCAGCCGCGCTGACGCTTGCCGTGCCAATCACCAATACGGCTGCCGCCGCCGCGTACCATGTCCTTTTCCCTGAAAATCCGCGGGATATCCTTCCTGCTTTCTGCTCCGAAAGCCTCGAAAGCGTATCCGTATACTGTTCCCATACATCGACAGGGACCTCGATCTCCTGCCGCAGTCCATCTATCATATCGTCAAATTTACTCATATCAGACTCTCCTTTCGGTCGCATGCAAATTCCTTCGGTACATCAAAATTCACCTTTCGCACCGTTCTTTTTTCCTTTGTATACTGCGCCTCCAGCTTTTCCCGCGCAGTCACCAACCTTCCTCTCACGGTATTTTCGTTTAATTGAAGAATCTCAGCGATCTCCCTTGTCTTAAAACCCTGCACATAATACAGCAGAATCACCGTGCGGTATTTCTCGTCCAGACAGTTCAGGAAGCTTTTCCACTCCGCGTTCGCATATCCCGTCTCCTGAAACCACGATTCCGGAACATCCTCTCCGGGGATCATCCGCTCTCTCTGTCGGCAGATCGCGTTGCAGTTGTTGATTAAAATACGCGTCAGCCATGTTCTGAAATATCTGTCCTTTTTCAGAGTATCGAGCTTCTCCCAGCAGGCCAGCGCCGTTTCCTGCATTGCGTCCGCGACATCGTCATCATTTTTCAGAATCGCCTTTGCAATTTTATACATCGCTTTCCCCTCTTGCTCCATTAGCTGCTGAAATGCTGCTTTGTCGTGCTTTCGCGCTCTTTTTATCAGCAGGTTCATTGAAAAAAACACCCCATTTCATTTCAGAGTCCGGATTCTTTTTTTGTTTTACACCTATTAGATGGATAAGGCAGAGGATTTGTTTGATAAAAATTTTTAATTTCAAATATTAAGTCAGTCAAAAAAGGGACTGCCGTACTAGTACGCAATCCCAAAATAATCCAGATACGACTTGTATTTATCCTGTGCCGTCAGGCAGGTATCCCTCAGATAGCCTTTTTCTCTGTCCCATTCCTCTAGTCCGCGATAATAGAACAATTTCAAATTGTCCTCAATAATAAACGGAACAATGTCATATTTTAGGCATTCGCGGAACATGATCAATCTTCCGATGCGCCCGTTCCCGTCCTGAAACGGATGGATTCGCTCAAACTTTACATGGAAATCCAGAATATCCTCGAGCGTCTTTTCTCCCTTTGCGTTGTACTCTTCCAGCAGCGACTTCATCCGCGCGGCAACTTCTTTCGGGAGTGTGGTGCTCCTGCCGCCGACTTCGTTCGGCAGTTTCTTATAATCGCCGACAGCAAACCAGTCTTTTCTGGAATCACTGGTGCCGCTTTTGAGAATCTGATGAAGCTTTTTCACAAGCTTCTCGCTCAACGCCGTTTTTGCGCTCTCAATAATCTCGTCAATACAGCGAAAATGGTTCGCCGTCTCAATCACATCATCCACGTTCAGCACCTCGCCCGCCACACCGACGGTGTTAGTTTCAAAAATATATCTGGTCTGATCATGGGTAAGACGGCTGCCCTCGATATGATTGGAATTGTAGGTCAGTTCGATCTGTGTCTTATGGTAGATGCCGCCGGGATATTTGCTCCTCTTTTGTTCCCGCAGAATATCCAGCAATGTCAATGATTGCTCCTTCCGCTTACTTGCGCGTTCCGGCTTTTGCGAATTTTCCGGAATCTTCCATGTCTTTCCGATGAGAAACGCACCGCTCACACGACCTTGGGCACAATAATTTCTCACGCTGCGTTCGGACACATTCCATTTTTTCGCTGTATCAGAGACTGAAAGATATCGCATACAGGTTCCTCCTGCCGTCATCGGCACTATCGCAATTTACATTTCTTATAGACAGTATAACACATTATCGGCAATAAATTCAATTCACTTTTTTAATTCTACATATTTTTTGCCGATATAGAAGTCTCTGACGCAAGCTTTCCGCAAATTTTATCCGTCTATTGCTGGGGCTATGATCTGCAACTTCGCGTCCTTGCAGGAAAAGTCCCAGTCGTTCGCCGTCTCAAAGCGGACGGTCCTGTAATAGACAAAGGACGCACGGTCGAGGATCTTCAACGCCGCGTCCGCATCGTCGGAAACCTCATAGTGAAAGCTGTACTCGGAGAGGGCCTGCTTCGCCGGATCCGGACCGGAAAAGCTCACAGATTGCATCTCCGAATAGATTTTTCCGTCGCTGACCATCTTCAGGTGATCCGGATATTCTCCGGTTTCCGAGTCGATGATGACATTCACCTCGTACACAGCCGGCTCCTTGCGGAACAGCCCGCGGCGCACTTTTTGTACAAACACGTCTTTGATCCAAAATCCGGCATCCGAAGCATCCTCCTCGTCCTGCATGTAAAGCTCTGTCTTTTCCACTTTCTGCGAAACGGAAATGATCGGCGGAATCAAATAAATCATCTCCGGAATATCCTCCTCTTCAAGCCGGTAGACCAGCTTCTCTTCGTCGGAAAAGTCTGTCTGCAGATCCAGCTCGTTCTCACAGGCGGCATCCGAATATGCTCTCATTTGATCAATGACCGCAATCTCCTGATCCCCATAATCCAATGCGCTGTAGTCGGCTGTAATGGTCGCTGTCTCGCCCTTCGGCAGATCGAATTCCCCTCCCGTCTCCGCCGCGCCTGCCGATACGCTCAGCAGCATTCCCAGAATTATCACACGCAAAATTATTCCTTTTTGCTTCTTTTTCATAGCTGTATCCTCCGTTCACTCGTTCATCATCACGCGAATCTTTTTCCCGACCGGCTCCCAGCCGTTGTTCTCCAGTCCTTCGTATGGATTTTCATATTCTGCAAAGGCATCTCCTCCCGACAGATCCAAATCATCCCAGAGAATCTGCCTCTTGTAAAACTGCAGATCCATGTACGTGCAGTTCTTGTCCGGGATCATCGGCCGATCGGGATTCTCTTCGTCCGCAATTATGCCCGCCTCCCCGTCTCCGGCGTAGCTTGTCTCGAAGCAAATCTCATCGTCAAAAAATCCGCCCATGGGAAGCGCTACCGGATTGCCGAGACTGTCTTCGCCCATCAGCTTTATCTCACAACCCTCTATCCACGGGTCATCCCATGAAAAGTGCTTTTTCGCTACTAGGATGCAGTAAAGGTCGTTCATTGTCAGGTCCGTGAGCGTCAGCATCTTATCTTCTCCGTCGAAAATGTCAATATCGAGCGTTCTTTTTACTGTCTGTTCCAGAAGCTCCTCATCGGAAAGGACAAAATCAAAAACAAAATCTGTTTCCTCATAGTTTTTGAAATCCGCGCTCCAGACCTCCGTGTCCGTCACCAGATACTCTTCGGCGTTCACCACCAGATGCACGATTACTTCACCCTTCGGCAGCTCAAGATCCGCATAATTCAGTCCGAGCACGATACTGTTGTCCATTCCGTTTTCTTCGATAAGCTCCGAACCTCCGCCGAGAGTGAACACGCTTTCCTCATACGGATAACTGATCCCGTTGATCCGCGTTCGCTTCCCATTGATCCGAAACTGCGGCACTGCTTTCCTGTCGCCGCACGCTGCGTCAAACGATGCAAACAGCCTGTGCTCATCCAAGATCACTTCATTCAACGTGAGCGAAATGTCCCCCTGCGTCTGCGTCTGACCGACGATCTCCGTGTACGGCGTCAAGTCCTTCGTCAGACCGAGTGATTCACCGATCATCGTCGTAAATCTTTTGATCGCGGCATAGACCTGATCGTAGAACGCAAGGCAGAATCCGAGCGTCACAATAAGCGCCAGACAGGCGATTTTTCTCCCCAAATGATAAATATGCGGTCTTCTGCGCTCCTCCCACGGCTGCGACGACTGCGAAATATATTCCTCCCGAACCTCCCCCAACAAATCCAGAAACAAAAACTGATCCTGATTCATGCGAAATACCTCTCTTTCATCAATGTCTTTTTCAGCTTTTTTCTTGCGCGAAACAGGTTTGATTTTACGGAGCTCTCCGATATCCCGTGCCGTTTCGCTATCTCCGTGATTGAATCCATGTGCCAGTATCTGCGCATGAAAATGTCCCGATCTCTCTCGCTCAAGCTCTCCAAAAACATATCGATCAGACGGATCAACTCTTTTTCCTCGATCTGCCTTTCCAGAGAACAGGCAAGCTGCCGGTTGAGCGCCTCGACTTCCTCCGTAATATCCGTCACGAAACTCATGTGGAGATCCATTCTCTTCGCGGCATATTTTTTCCTAAGCTTGTCTATGGCATGGTTTCTCGTGATCCTTCCCAGAAAAGCGGACAGGATCGACGGTCTTGCGGGCGGAATGCTTCTCCACGCGGTAAACCATGTGTCGTTCACACATTCCTCCGAATCCTCTCTGTCCGCCAATATTTTCCATGCTATGCCAAAGCAGAAACGACCGTATTTATCAGATACTTCTTTCAGGGCCGTCTCTTCCCTGTTCCAGAACAGCTCTATGATCTTTGAATCCTCCATCTCCTGTCTCCTCGCGCATTAATATCTCGTAAAAATGAGAGATTCTCATGCAGGCCTGTCTTTGTCCTCTCAATCATATATTCGTATTTTTTCTCTTTTGGTTGCATTTGTCAAAAAAATTTTTCATATTTTTGCAAGAAAAAACGGGCCGACCGTAACATGATGTACGGTAAGACCCGTTTTCTGTCTGATTATCAATTCACCTTTCGTATGTGGTGCATCACGGCCTGAAAGTCCCCTCTCGGGCGCTGCGCGATATACCCGGCGTGCATGAGCGTGGCCCCGTGCAAGCGGACTGTTTCTCCCGGACAACCGGAGTCTGCTCTTTCTTTTTCTGCTATGGCTGTCCCCTCGGAAGCGGAACACGCGTCAGCCTCTGTATTCCCCATGATCCCTGCGCCGCTCACCTCGTACAGCGCGTCCGGATCGAGCCCGCGCAGGCAGATCCTGCGGCTCGGAATATTGGGCGTCGACAGCGGCTGCGCCAGCAATACGAACCCTTCTGACCGATCTTTTGACAGCACCTCGACCAGATCCAGATCCTGCCCCGAGCTCCATGAAGCCAGCCGATAATAATCGCCCCGCTGAAGAATGTCCTGTACCGACCGATACCGCTTGATCTGTCTCGGAATCTCGGCAAGCTCTTCATCGGGCAGCTTCGTGATATCCAGCTCATAGCCGAACGTCCCGAGCGTCGCCGTCAGTGCGCGCGTCTCAAACGGCGCCTCCCGGTGCGTGATGTCATTGTGTCCCTTGCATACGTGCGCCCCGATCGCCGACAACGGATACAGCAGTGCCGTCCCCTCCTGAATCCCAAGCCGTTCGACGGGATCCATGTCGTCCGAACACCAGATCTGCGGGCTGTAATACAGCATACCCGGATCGAACCGCGCCCCTCCGGAGGAACAGTTTTCCAAAAGAAGCCCCGGAAATTCCTGAAGCAGCCGCTCCTGCAGCTCATACAGCCCCAGCACATGCCGGTGCCAGATCTCGCCCTGCCGGTCTGCGGAAAGATAGCTGCTTCCCACATCGGTGAGCGGCCGATTCATGTCCCACTTGATGTAGTCTACCTCGTTCTCGCGGACAACTGCAGCGATGCTCTCAAACAGATACTCACGCACGGCCGGATTGCTCAGATCCAGCACCCACTGCCCACGGCAAAGCCCCGGCTCTCTTCCGTTCATCCGAAGCACCCAGTCCGGATGATCCCGAAACAACACGGACTCCGGCGCGATCATCTCCGGCTCGAACCAGAGCCCGAAACGCATTCCGTTCGTATGAAGGAACTTCGTCAGCGCCTTAAATCCGCCCTTCAGCTTTTTCTCGTTCACGTACCAGTCGCCGAGCCCGCCCTTCGGCTCATTGCGCCCCTCGCCGAACCAACCGTCGTCGCAGACAAGCATATCGATCCCGCATTTCTGTGCCTGCACGGCGAGATCCATCAGCCGCTTCTCGTCGAAATCAAAATAAGCTGCCTCCCAACTGTTGATCAGGATCGGGCGCTCCCGGTATTTCCATGGACTGCGGATCAGGTGCTCCCGATAGAAGTCATGGAGCGTTCTCGTCATCTTCCCGAGACCCTCCGCGGAATAGGTGAGCACAACCTCCGGTGCATGGAACACATCTCCCGGCTCCAGCTTCCACTCAAAGGTCTCCGGATGAATCCCCATCACCATGCGCAGCGCATCCGACGCGTCCCTCTGCAGCTTCCCAAGAAAAGTTCCGGAGTAGACGAAATGCATCGCGTACACTTCGCCGCTCTCCTGCGTACAATCATTCGAGACAGCCGCGAGGAACGGCTGCGACTCATGTCCCGATTCTCCGCGCAGCGACTCCGTGACAACGCCGCTGCGGGCAAGCTCCTGCGTCTGCAGAATATGCTCTCTCGACCATGAACCGCCGAACGTCAATGCCCGGAATCCCCCGTGCCCGCGTCCCTGTATTCGACCGGCTGACACCGTATCGTCGATGTCCAGACAGGCCGACAGAACCCGGGTGAGGAAAAGAATCTTCCCACTTCGGTTTGCGACGGATACGCTTCTCGTGATCACGTCGACATCGTCAAAGACTGTATAATACAGCGTCACTTCAAGTCCCAATACCGGATCCGCGAGCAGTACCTCCAATGTCTGACAGGGCGCGCCGAACGAGGCCGGAAGCCCCGGGATCGGCTGTTTGCCTTCCACGACTTTAAAGCTCTGAAAGAAAAGCTCCGTCCCTAACTGTCCCTGCGCGCTTTTGACGTTCAGGCAGGACTCCCGAAAATCTCCCATCCCGAAGCACGGATATTCAAAATAGCAGCGCCCATAAAAAGAGAGCTTCTCCGCCGGATTCACCTCCGGGGTATAAGGGCTCTCCTGCGCCCGCAGCAGATAGCTGATGTCGTCGTCCGAGATCCGTTTCCCGTAATACAGGTGGCAGAGATATTTCCCGTCTACCACTCCCAGTACATAGCTTGTGCCCGGCGTGTCCAGGCGGGCTATCTTTCTTTTCTCATCGATGTAGATCATTGCGCTCCTCCATTTTTCGCTTGTTATTCAATCATTTCCCCGCATTCTTCCACGCAAGGATCTCCTCCAGCCGCTCTTTCACCTTCGCCTCTGCGCCCTGCGTCGTCGGCTCATAGTAGCGCCGTCCGACAAGGCTGTCCGGCAGGCACTGCATCCGTGCCATCTTCTCCTCCATATCATGCGCGTAAATATATCCCTCGCCGTAATGCAGATCTTTCATTAATCCGGTCGGCGCGTTGCGGATCTGCAGCGGCACCGGCTCCGCCGGGAGGTTGCGCACGTCCTCTCGACATGCGATGCAGGCCCGGTCAAGCGCATTGGACTTTGGCGCCATCGACAGATATACGACCGCATGCGCCAGATGCACGTCACACTCCGGCACGCCGAGGAAATGACAGGCCTGATAGGCCGCCACCGCCACCTGCAGCGCCTGCGAGTCCGCCATGCCGACGTCCTCACTCGCAAAGCGCACGATGCGACGCGCGATGTACAGCGGATCTTCCCCGCCGTCCAGCATCCGGTACATCCAGTAGACCGCCGCGTCCGGATCGCTGTTGCGCATCGACTTGTGCAACGCGGAGATCAGATTGTAATGCTCCTCCCCGCTCTTATCGTACAGCAGCGAGCGCCGGTTCATGCACTGGGACAGCACCTCCTCGTCCACATACAGCACGCCGTCCGACTCCATCCTTCCATTCAACACCGCCATCTCAAGCGTGTTCAGGGCCGTCCGGGCGTCCCCGTTCGCGAAGCGCGCGATCCCCGCAAGCCTGTCCTCATCGATGGAGATATTCTGATTGCCGAACCCCTTCGGACTTTTCAGCGCCTGATGAAGCAGCTTCAGCAGATCCTCCTCGCCGAGCTCCTTGAGGATAAACACCTTGCAGCGGGACAGCAGAGCCGAGTTGATCTCAAACGATGGATTCTCGGTCGTCGCGCCCACCAAAATGATGCTGCCCTTCTCCACCCACGGCAGAAACGCGTCCTGCTGCGCTTTGTTGAAACGATGGATCTCGTCGGTGAACAGCAGCGTTCTTATCCCGCACCTGCGGTTCTGCTCGGCCTGCGCCATCACTTCCTTGATCTCCTTGATCCCGCTCGTGACCGCGCTGAACTCAACGAACTCCGCCTGCGTCTGCTTCGCGATGATGCGCGCCAAGGTCGTCTTGCCGACCCCGGGCGGTCCCCAGAAGATCATCGAAGAGATCTGGTCCCGTTCGATCAGTTGCCGCAGCAACTTTCCGGGCCCGACCAGATGCTCCTGCCCCACGTATTCGTCCAAAGTCTCCGGGCGAAGCCTGCTCGCCAGCGGCGACATCTGCTCCCGGTCGTCAAACAAACTCATCTGTCCCAGCACTGAAAACACTCCTTTTTCTTACAACTGTCCTCTTTCTATAATCTACTATATATCCGATATCGGCAACACATCGATTGATGCGCTTTCTCTGCCCGTTCATCCCTTTCCCTGCAGGCGGCGCAGCTTATAGAAATACAGCACGATCCGCTCCAGATACCGTTTCAGCACGATCTGGATCTCCTCCTTCGGGTGGATCGGCTTTACGAGGATTGAGTAGATTCCCGTGCGCCGCGCGCCGTACACATCCGTAAAAAGCTGATCGCCTACGAACAGTGTCGTCCCCAGATCTGTGTGCATGAGCTCCATCGCCCTGCGGTAGCTTTTCCTCGAGGGCTTATGCGCATTCTCAATAAAATGCACCTGAATCTCCTCATTGAACATCTCGACCCGCTCCCGCTGATTGTTCGACAGCAGGCAGCACTGAAAACCCAGCTCCTTCAGATGCACAAACAACGCCTTTGCCCGCTCATCCGCCGGCGCGCCGTGAGGCACGAGCGTGTTGTCGATGTCAAAGATAATTCCGCGGTAGCCTTTCCCGTAAAGCGCGTCAAAGTCGATGACATAAGTGGAATCCAGATACTCATCCGGATAGAATTTCTGAAACATGGCGCCTCCTAACTCGCGAAGTCAAAAATCGACAGTTGGTTCGTCTCCGGCAGTCCGTCGAGAATTTTCAGGTCGCAAAGCAGATCCGTGAGCGTCTTGCTGACCTTCGTCCGCGTCATAAAGTCGTCTTTCGACAGGAACGGCCCGTCTTTCACGGCGTCGACCACCGCCGCGGCCGCCTTTTCACCGAGTCCGGAAATAGCGTTCAGCGACGGCATAATCTTTCCGTCAAAGATCTGAAAGCGCACCGCCTGCGCCCGGTAGATATCGATTGGCATAAACTCATAGCCCCGCGCGTACATTTCGAGCACACTCTTCATATCTTTATATGAATCCAGCTCCTTCTTGCTCAGCGTATCCATCCGGCGTTCAAAATCGTCCATGTGGTAGAGCAGACGATCCAGTCCGAGACACATCAGCTCATAGTCAAAGCCCGACGCGCGGATGCTGAAATACGCCGCGTAATACGCAAGCGGATAATTGATCTTAAAATAAGCGATACGCCATGCCATCATAACATAAGCCGCCGCGTGCGCCTTCGGGAACATGTATTTGATCTTTTTGCACGACCAGATATACCAATCCGGCACGCCGTGCGCGACCATCTCCTGCTCCCAGTCGTCCTTGAGTCCCTTGCCTTTGCGGACGCTCTCCATGATCGTAAAGGAAAGTTCGCTGTCCAGTCCTTTTCCGATCAGATAGATCATAATATCGTCTCTCGTACAGATCGCCGTGGAGATCGTCGCCTTGCCCTCTTGGATCAGCGTCTGCGCGTTGCCGAGCCATACGTCCGTGCCGTGGGCAAGCCCCGCGATCCGCACCAGATCCGAGAAATATTTGGGCTTCGTATCGATCAGCATCTGCATCGCGAACTCGGTGCCGAACTCCGGGATCCCGAGCGATCCGAGCGGCACACCGCGCATGTCCTCGGGACGTATCCCGAGCGCGTCCGTATTCTGAAACAGCGACATGACCTGCGGATCGTCGAGCGGAATCTGTCTGGCATTGATTCCGGTCAGATCCTCCAGCATACGGATCATCGTCGGATCATCGTGTCCGAGAATATCAAGCTTGAGCAGATTGTGATCAATCGAGTGATAGTCAAAATGCGTAGTAACGATATCCGTCTCCGTATCGTTGGCCGGATGCTGTACCGGCGTGAACGAATAGATCTCCTCGCCGATCGGCAGCACGATGATCCCGCCCGGATGCTGACCTGTCGTTCTCCGCACGCCGACGCAGCCCTGCACGATCCGATCAATCTCACAGTTGCGCTTATGCTGCCCGTGTTCCTCATAATATCGTTTCACATAGCCGAACGCCGTCTTGTCCGCCAATGTGCCGACCGTGCCCGCGCGGAACGTCTGACCTGCCCCGAAGATCACCTCGGTGTACTTGTGCGCCTTGCTCTGGTACTCTCCGGAGAAATTCAGATCGATGTCCGGCTCCTTGTTCCCTTTGAAGCCGAGGAACGTCTCGAACGGAATGTCGAAGCCCTCCTTTTTCAGCTTCGTCCCGCACACCGGGCAATCCTTATCCGGCATATCGCAGCCGGCCATCCCGGCAAATTTCTTTACCTCATCCGAATCAAAATCACTGTAATGGCAGTTCGGGCAGTAATAGTGCGGACTGAGCGGATTTACCTCCGTGATCCCGGCCATCGTCGCCACGAACGACGAGCCGACCGAGCCTCGCGAGCCGACCAGATAACCGTCCGCATTCGACTTCCACACGAGCTTTTGCGCGATGATATACATCACGGCAAACCCGTTCGAGATGATGGAATTCAGCTCACGCTCCAGCCGCTCGGACACCACCTCCGGAAGCTCCTCCCCGTAAATCTCGTGCGCCTTTTCATAACAGAGATTGCGCAGGATCTGATCGGAGTTCTCAATGACCGGCGGACATTTGTCCGGACGCACCGGAGAGATCTTCTCGCACATGTCCGCAATCTTGTTCGTGTTCTCGATCACGATCTCGCGCGCCTTCTCCTCCCCGAGATACGCAAACTCCTTCAGCATCTCCTCCGTCGTGCGCAGATACAGAGGCGCCTGCTTGTCCGCGTCCTTGAAGCCCTTGCACGACATAATGATGCGGCGGTAGACCTCGTCCTTCGGGTCAAGAAAATGCACGTCGCACGTCGCGACCACAGGCTTGTGATAGCGCTCTCCCAGCTCAACGATCCGGCGGTTCAGCTCCTTTAAGTCGTCCACTGTTTTCCGGTCGGAATAATCCTCGCGCGTCATGAACATGTTGTTGCCGAGCGGCTGGATCTCCAGATAGTCATAGAAATTGACAAGTCTTGCGATCTCCGGCTCCGGGGCGCCCCGCAGCACAGCCTGGTAAAGCTCCCCAGCCTCGCATGCAGAGCCCAGAATCAGCCCCTCGCGGTATTGCTGCAGTATGCTCTTCGGGACGCGCGGGTGCCTGTTGTAATAGTTGATATGCGACCATGATACAAGCCGATAGAGATTCACACGGCCGATGTCGTTCTTGGCAAGCAAGATCGCATGGTAGGTCGGCAGCTTCTTGATCTGCGTATCGGAAGAAACCCCGAGCGCGTTCAGACCCGCCAGCGTCTCAATCTCTTTCTTTTTCAGCATCGCGATGAATTTCACAAAAATATTCGCCGTGCAGGCCGCGTCGTCCACCGCCCGGTGATGATTGTCGAGCGGCACGCCGACCGCCTTCGCAACCGTGTCCAGCTTGTAGCGGTTCAGCGTCGGCAGCAGCACACGCGCCATCGCGACCGTATCCACCACTGTCTTCTCGCAGATAAGCCCCTGCCGTTCGCAGTTCTTCTCGATAAAGCTCATGTCAAACGACGCATTGTGCGCCACCATCACGCAGCCGTCGCAAAATTCCATAAACTCAGGCAGCACCTTTTCGATCACAGGCGCGTCAAGCACCATGTTGTCGCTGATCCCGGTCAACTCCTCGATGCGGAACGGGATCGGCGTCTCGGGATTGACGAACGTGCTGAAGCGCTGCGTGATCCTCCCCTCCTCGACCCTGACCGCGCCGATCTCGATGATCCTGCACTGATCCGGGGAAAATCCAGTCGTCTCAAGATCAAATACGACATAGGTATCGTCGAGCGTCTGACCCTTCTCATTCGTTGCGATCTCCTTCAGATCATCGACCAGATACGCCTCCATGCCGTAGATCACCTTGAAATCGCTGTCCTTCGGCACCGTGTGATTCGCGTCCGGAAACGCCTGCACCGCTCCGTGGTCCGTGATCGCGATGGCCTTGTGTCCCCAGCTCATCGCCCTCTCTATAATATCCTTGACGTCCGAGACGCCGTCCATGTCGCTCATCTTCGTGTGGCAGTGCAGCTCCACCCGCTTCTCGGCGGACGCATCAATGCGCTTCTCCCGGAAATCCGCGATCTTCTTTATCCCGGAAATATTCCCGATCGTGAGCTGGCTGTCATAACGGTCGATCGTCGTCACCCCGGAAATCAGCAGAAACGCGCCCGTCCGGACCTCCTTCGCAAGCTCCTCCGCCTGCTCCTTGTCCAGAAACATCTTTCCGCCGATCGAGTCCGTAAAATCCGTGATTGTGAACGTAAAAAGAATTTTTTCGTTTCTAAGCTCACGCTGTTCCACGTTCATGACCTGACCGTGCACGACGATCCGGCCGATCTCTCCCGTGATCTCTTCGATCGGCGTAGCCTCGCCGACAATATCACGCCCATAGATCACATCCGGATCCGAGGAGCGCCGCATGGCTCCCGAACGCCCCGCCTGACGGAAAAGCTCTTTCTTTGCATTGATTCGTCCGGTATCCTGCGGCTCCTGTTTTCGCTCCTTTTTCGGCGACTTATCCTGCTTTTCCTTCGGTGCGGGCACGTCGCTCTGCCTGCCGACCGCCGCGATCTCGCGCTCCAGCTCCTGCTCATCAAGCTCTCGTTTTCTGTTCTCCTTCGGTTCGACGCGCTTCGCACTGACATGAAAATCCATACCGCATCGCTCACAGAAGATCTTTTCCAAAATTTCAAGAAGCTCCTCTTCCTTCCCGTCTGCGATAATGCTGTCTGGAACACCAAGCTCGAGCGTATCCTCGCCGGTGAATTCCTTCCCGGCATCCCGAAACAGGCTGCAAAGAAGGGCGTTGTAGCGTTTCAGCTCCAGCAGGATGCTCTCCTCATAGATCGGCATCAGTCTGCGCGGCGTATACTGCTTCGACAGCCGGAATTTCTCGATGACCTTCACCGTCAGCGGAACATCGGAAAAAAGCTGGTCCTTGATCGCATCCTCCAGCTCAAAAATATATTTCTTTTGGATCAGTTTTTCACTCTCCAGATATACATGGAGAAACGTCCGCTCACGGTTCATCGTAACCCGGCTTATCTGCGCAAATTCCAACAGACCGCGCAGATCGTCTCCGATATCCAGCACCGGAAAAACCTCAAAAAAAGACTTCAGCATAAGGCAAAACTCCCAATTCAGTCCAAAAATCTGCCGTTTCGCAGTTTTCTCAATACATAGCTCAGTATACTACTTTCCCGGTGTATCAGCAAGTTTCTTTCTTGAAAAATATACCTGCCGATGCAGATACATTTCTATTTATATTTCTTTGAATTTGCACAAAAATAGTATTGTTGACCCGTTTTGCACGGTCAAAGCAGGAAACAAAAGAGAAAGAATCGATCTACAAGAAAGGAGAAACCTATGCCAAGAAAAGGAGAAAACATTTTTAAGCGAAAGGACGGCCGGTGGGAAGCAAGGTTCATTCACCACTATGAAAACGGAAAAGCGAAATATCATTATGTCTATGCGGCGACCTACGCCGAAGCCAAGGAACGAAAACTGATGGAACAGACAAACGTATCGGACGACCAGCCCCTCCCACCCAGACAGCTTTGCACCTTTGCCATGCTGGCAGGTCTGTGGCTGGCACAGATCCGGCGATCCGTGCGGGAATCTACCTATACGCGCTATCATCGCATCGTCGAGAAGTATCTTCTTCCCCGGCTGGGAGATCAGACGCTGGCAAAAATAGATCAGGAGCATTTCAATGCTCTGCCCGAGGAGCTTCTGAATACGGGAGGCTTAAACGGAGGAAGCCTTTCCCCGAAAACAACCGCCGATATTCTCTGCGTGCTGAAGTCGATCCTCCGATACGGTAAAAAAGAAGGCTATTCCGTGCCAAACACGGACGCTCTGCACTGTCCGTCCAAAAACGCCAAGCCGGCCGGGATCGTATCCGAAGAAAACCGCGTCCGTCTGGAACAATGCGTCCTTGAGCAGCGGAATTTGACGGGGCTCGGGATTCTGTTCACCCTGTTTACGGGAGTCCGGATCGGAGAGCTGTGCGGTCTTCGCTGGGAAGACATCAATTTCACGGATTTCACCGTCTGCATCCGCAGGACCGTAGAGCGAATCGCGGATCTGGATCCAGCGTCCGCCCAAAGAACAAAGGTCGTGCTCAGCGTCCCCAAGACCGAGAACTCGAATCGCGTCATCCCGATCCCCGAATTTTTGATGCGATTCCTCCGTATGTACCGATGCGACGACGACTGTTATCTCCTCACAGGCAACCAAACATACACCGAGCCGCATCAGTACTACGTAAGATATCGAAAATATCTGAAGCAAAACCACATCGAAGAATATAGTTTTCATGCGCTCAGACATACCTTCGCCACCCGCTGCGTGGAGGCCGGCTTCGATCCCAAGACGCTGTCGGAGATCCTCGGCCATGCAAATGTGACGACAACCATGTCCGTCTATGTACATCCGACCATTCGGCAAAAAAGGCTCCAGATGGAGCGTCTGACTCCGGAATACTTATAATATTTTCAGCTTTTTTATAAAATCTATTGACACTGTATGCAGAATGAGTATAATCTTATTCAGCGTTTGTTTAGTAAATGTAAACTTTTTGTTTATACTCACTGTGACGCGCCGGGCGGGCGGACAAGCGCTTTTCTCCGCCCTGCCCCGCGTATTTTCATACTATCATTGACCGGAGGATAACATGAAGATCGGCACGAAACTCAAGGAGCTTCGCATTGCGAAAAATCTTACACAGGAAGAGCTGGCGGACCGTGCGGAGCTGTCAAAGGGCTTTATCTCGCAGTTGGAGCGCGACCTGACCTCCCCTTCCATCGCGACGCTCGTGGACATCCTGCAATGCCTCGGCACGGATCTGCAGGAGTTTTTCAGCACACCCGCCGATGAGCAAATCGTGTTTCACGATCCGGATTACTTTGAAAAGATCGACGCGGAGCTCAAAAACAAGATCGAATGGATCATTCCAAACGCCCAGAAAAACATCATGGAGCCGATCCGCCTGACGCTTGAGGCAAACGGCTCGACCTACCCGGATAATCCCCATGAGGGTGAGGAATTCGGCTATGTGCTTTCGGGAAGCGTCAGCATTCATCTGGGCAACCGTATCTATAAGGCCAAAAAAGGCGAAGCTTTTTATTTTACCCCGAATACGCAGCATTATATCTCTGCGAACGGCAAGACGGGCGCAACGCTGATCTGGATCAGCACGCCGCCGAATTTCTGAGTGAAATTTAGAACCATTTTGATAGCAGCATATCGGAGGGATACATATGAGCAACAAACTGATCGATCTGGTAGGGATCACAAAATCGTTCGACGGCGAGGTCGTGCTGGATGATCTGAATTTATATATACGGGAAAACGAATTTCTGACGCTCTTAGGACCGTCTGGCTGCGGCAAGACGACGACGCTGCGCATCATGGGCGGCTTCGAGACGCCGGATAAGGGCAATGTCATCTTTAGCGGGGAGGACATCACCAATCTTCCGCCGAACAAGCGTCAGCTCAATACGGTATTCCAGAAATACGCGCTGTTCACGCACATGACGGTCGCGGAGAACATCGCGTTCGGCCTGAAGATCAAGAAAAAAAGCAAAGACTATATCAACGACAAGATCAAATACGCCCTGAAGCTCGTGAATCTCGACGGCTTTGAGAACCGCATGCCGGACTCCCTAAGCGGCGGCCAGCAGCAGCGAATCGCGATCGCGCGGGCCATCGTGAACGAGCCGAAGGTGCTTCTGCTCGACGAGCCCTTAGGCGCGCTCGACCTCAAACTGCGTCAGGACATGCAGTATGAACTGATCCGGCTCAAAAACGAGCTCGGCATTACCTTTATTTATGTCACCCACGATCAGGAGGAGGCCCTGACGATGTCGGATACGATCGTCGTCATGAATCAGGGCTATATCCAGCAGATCGGCACACCGGAGGACATCTACAACGAGCCGCAGAATGCGTTTGTCGCGGACTTCATCGGCGACAGCAACATCATCTCCGGCACGATGATCGAGGATCGCCTTGTCGAGATCCTTGGGGCGAAGTTCCCCTGCGTGGACGAGGGCTTTGGCCGAAACAAGCCGGTGGACGTAGTCATCCGCCCGGAGGACATTGATCTGCTGAAGCCGGAGGAAGGCACGATACAGGGCGTCGTATCCCATCTGATCTTTAAGGGCGTCCACTATGAGATGGAGGTGCAGGCGAACGGTTTTGAATGGCTCGTGCACAGTACGGATCTGTTCCCGGTGGGAACTCCGGTCGGCATCCATGTGGATCCGTTCGACATCCAGATCATGAACAAGCCGGAATCTGAGGACGAGGAGGCAGTCGGAGTCAATGAGTAAAGGAAAAACCAAATGGCTGCTCTCCGGCCCCTTCTTGGTCTGGAGCATCGCCTTTATCGTAATACCGCTTTTCATCATCGTCTACTATGGCCTGACGACCGCGGATGGCGCGTTCACCCTGTCGAACATCATGCAGATGGGGACGCCGGAGAACGTCAAAGCGCTCGTCTATGCGCTCGTGCTCTCGGTCATCAGCACCGTGATTTGCCTTGTGATGGCCTATCCGCTGGCGATGATCCTGAGCAATATGAATTTCAACGCGAACGGCTTTATCGTGATGATCTTCATCATTCCGATGTGGATGAATTTCCTGCTCCGCACGTTGGCGTGGCAGACGCTGCTCGAAAAAAGCGGCGTCATCAACATGCTGCTCGGGGCTTTGCACCTGCCGAAGCTTGCCATCATCAACACACCCTACGCGATCATCCTCGGCATGGTCTACAATTTCCTGCCGTTCATGCTGCTGCCGATCTACAACAGCCTGATCAAGATCGACCAAAACGTCGTCAACGCGGCGCGTGACCTCGGCGCCAACGGGTTTCACACCTTCTGGCGCATCATCTTCCCGCTCAGCCTTCCGGGCGTCATCAGCGGGATCACGATGGTCTTCGTCCCGGCGCTTACGACCTTCGTCATCAGCGACCTTTTGGGCGGGGCGAAAATCCTGCTGATCGGCAACGTCATCGAGCAGAAATTCAAGCAGGGCAACAACTGGAACGTCGGAAGCGGCCTGTCGCTGGTACTGATGGTCTTCATCCTCATCAGTATGGCGATCATGCATAAATACGACAAAGAGGGAGAGGGGGTTGCGTTCTGATGCGGAATTTTCTCAAAAAGTTTTATCTCTTCTTCATCTTCGTGCTCCTGTACGCGCCGATCCTGACGCTGATCGTGCTCTCGTTCAACGCCTCCCGGACGCGCGCGAAATGGGGCGGCTTTTCGCTCAAATGGTATGCCTCGCTGTTCCAGAATGAGACGATCCTGCAGGCGCTCTACAACACGCTGCTGATCGCGCTGCTCTCTGCGCTGATCGCGACCGTCATCGGCACGATCGCCTGCATCGGCCTGAATTCCATGAAAAACGGGATGCGTATGTTCTGGTTCAACATCGCGAATATCCCGATGCTGAACGCGGAAATCGTCACGGGCATCTCGCTGATGATGCTTTTCATCGCGGTCGGCAATCTGCTCTCCTTCGTCGGGGGCGGCGTCACGTTCGGCTTCTGGACGATATTGATCGGGCATATCACGTTCAACCTGCCATACGTGGCACTTAGCGTCATGCCGAAGCTCAAGCAGGTCAATATGTCAACCTACGAGGCTGCGCTCGACATCGGCGCGTCCCCGATCTACGCGTTTTATAAGGTGATCCTTCCGGACATCATGCCCGGCGTGCTCTCCGGCTTTCTGCTGGCGTTCACGATGTCGCTCGACGACTTCATTATCACGCACTTTGTGAAGGGTCCCGGCTTCGACACGCTGTCGACCAAGATCTACACCGAGGTGCGCAAGGGCATCAAGCCGGAGATGTACGCGCTGTCGACGCTCATGTTCGTGACGGTGCTGCTTCTGCTGATCATCGTCAACCGAAAGCCGCGGACACGAGAGCAGAAGGTTCGTGTATAGTGAACAATCGGACGCCGCAAGAGCCGATGTGCCTGCCCACCGCAGACATTGCACGCGTCCGATTCTAAGTGTTAAGTAAACTAAACACGAATTCAATATAATATACACGATTAACGAGGAGGAATTTGTTATGAAGAAAGGAATCTGCATTTTACTTGCTGGGGTGCTTGCCGCCTCGCTGCTGTCCGGCTGCGGAGGATCAAAATCCGAGAGTTCCAAGTCCGCCGATGCGGGCAAGGTCGTGGTATACAACTGGGGCGAGTATATTGATCCGGATGTGCTTGACATGTTCGAGGAGGAAACCGGCATCGAGGTCGTGTATGACGAGTTTGAGACGAACGAAATCATGTATCCGAAGATTGAGACCGGCGCCGTCTCCTACGACGTCGTCTGCCCGTCCGATTATATGATCCAGCGGATGATCGAGAACGATCTGCTTGCGGAGATTAACTTTGACAATATTCCGAATCTGAAAAATATCGGCGAGGAATATCTGGAAGCGTCAAAAGGCTTTGACCCGGAAAACAAGTACTCCGTTCCCTACTGCTGGGGCACGGTCGGCATCCTCTACAACAAGACGATGGTCGACGATCCGGTCACGAGCTGGGATATTCTCTGGGATGAGAAATATGCAGACAACATCCTGATGCAGAACAGTGTGCGCGATGCGTTTGCGGTCGCGTTGAAGCGGCTCGGCTACTCGCTCAACACGACGAACGAGGACGAGCTCTCCGAGGCCGCCGACACTCTGATCGAGCAAAAACCGATCGTGCAGGCGTATGTGATCGACGAAGTGCGCGACAAGATGATCGGGGACGAGGCAGCTCTCGGCGTCATCTACTCCGGTGAGGCAATCTACACACAGCGCGAAAATGAAAATCTGGAATATGTCATTCCGGACGAAGGCTCCAACATCTGGATCGACAGTTGGGTCATTCCGAAGAACGCGCAAAACAAGGAAAACGCCGAAAAGTTTATTAATTATATGTGCGAAGCGGAGATCGCTCTGAAGAATTTCGAGTACATCACCTATTCCACTCCGAATACGGCAGCGCGTGAGCTGATCGAGGACGAGGACATCAAGAACAGCACGATCGCATTCCCGCCCGCTGAGGACATGGAGCGCTGCGAGACTTTCCAGTATCTCGGGGACGAAGTAGACAATATGTACAATGATTACTGGAACAAGGTGAAGTCAAGCTAAGCATCATGAAGCGAACAATCAATTGGAAGATCGAACAAATTCATGAAGATATGACCGTCGAGCAGTTCCTGCGCGGACGTGGGTGTTCGCATCATGTGCTGACGCGGCTCAGGCAGACCGAGCGCGGGATCCTGCTGAACGGAGACTGGGCATACACAAATCAGAAAATAAAAGCGGGGGACGTCCTGACGATCCGAATCGTCGAGAATCAGTCCTCCGCTGATCTTGTGCCTGTACAGATGCCACTGGACATCGTCTACGAGGATGAAGATCTGCTCGTCATCAACAAACCGAGCGATATGCCGATTCACCCTTCCATCAACAATTATGAGAACACGCTTGCGAACGGCGTCGCGTATTATTTTGCCTCGCAGGGGATCCCGTTCGTCTACCGCTGTATCAACCGCCTCGACCGCGATACCAGCGGTCTTCTCATCATTGCAAAGCATTATTTTAGCGCCGCGATCCTCTCCCGCATGTCCGCCGAACGGCAGATTCACCGGGAATATCTCGCCATCGTCGAAGGGATCTTGCCGGAGTCCGGTACAATCGACGCGCCGATCGCGCGTCTCGAAGGCTCCGTTTTGATGCGCTGCGTGGATTATGCGCATGGGCAGCGCGCCGTGACGCATTTCCGCAGGTTGTCGATCCGGGATTGCCAGTCTTTCCCTGATTCACAGAGCCGATACCTCTCCCTCGCCGCCGTCACGCTTGAGACAGGCCGCACGCATCAGATTCGCGTGCACATGAGCCACATCGGACATCCGCTCATCGGAGATTTTCTCTACAATCCTGCTCGCGCGCAGGCGCCATACTCACCATCCGGCGAGCCGGTACCGTCGATCGGACGTCAGGCGCTGCACTCACACAAGCTGGAGTTTTTGCATCCAATCACGGGCGAACCACTCTCCTTTACCTGCGAAATGCCGGAAGATATGCGGCGTATCGTCTGTCCGGGCAACTTCGCATAGGAAACTGCCATGCAGCAAAGGAAACCAAATGTCACTGTTTTGCTTTGAGAAAGCGCTCAATTCGTTCCGTATTTTTCAGAGAAAGCTCCGCGGTTTCCGCAAAGCTTCGCCAATTTGAGACAGCTTCCTTGACCTGATCCATACATTTCTCCGCCTCAGCCTTCTTTATTCCAGCCTTTTCGGCAGCCTCTCTGAAATCTGCTTTAGCAAGTCCTTCCGCTTTACCATTGATTAACATTTGATGTGCATTCACCCAAATGCTGTCTGCATTGTATGAAAACGTCATATCATATGCCGGAGACAGACACCAGCGACCTTTTTTGTCCATCAGAAAGGCAATGTTCTTTGTATGGTCGTCATAATTTCTCGCATACTCATTAAACAGCATTCTTCTGTATAATTGCAAAAAATCACTGTGAGGAAGCCTGAGCTGTCTCATTACCTGAAACGCGTCTTCATAAGAATAGATTCTGGGAGAATTGAAATCCATATGTGCCATTGCACACAGGCTTTGCATGTGGAGCTTTTCTCCTTCGTTTCCTGTACGGTCAAATCGCTTCGTCATGAAATGCGCCCTGCCGTTCTCTTTATATAATCGGCATTCACTCATTCGAATCCCTGCTTCCTCTGCCATGAGATAGTACGCATATTCGATTCTCGTATACTCCCTGCTGTCCGGTTCCTGATCCTTGTCTCTGTTATTTGAAATATCGTCAAATTTCAGCAGCCAGTACTCAAACCCCTCCCCTGCATCGATCTGTCCGGAACGAATCTCACCTGTTCCTGCGTTCCACGCAATAAGCGTCTTTGCCCTTGCACCACCGACAGAGGAGCTTCCCTGCATCAGTTGCGCGATCATATTCTGATCATGCGCGATATACAAGCTTTCTCTTTCCGACAAGATATCAGAGGCAAGTTTTGTCAGGGCATCAATGTCAATCTCTTTTCCGACATCAACAAGATCGGTTGAAGGTTCATATTCCAAGGCTCCCATGCCCCTTTGACCCACATAACACAGCTTTTCAAGCGCAGTCAGATCGCTTTCCGTCCTGCCTTGGCTTAACAGATAACTTTTTATTACAATATTACCGAACTTATCAGGCAAGGAATCCGCAAATATTCCCGGCAGTCCCCTGTAGGTTGTTTCCGGCAGCGCAGGAAAAGAGTAAGTCAGCTCAGACAGCGGCATTGTGAGCGGTGCGACTTCTATCCCGCTTCCCAGAAAATTCCTGTCGTATTGAAACCCGATCAGACCATTCTCCTGCCTGTGAAGATAGCCTATTGTGGATCCCCACAGCTTCACTTTTACTGTTTCTACAGCCATCGTCTACCTCTCTCCTCACTCGTCTTCTCCCCAGACCCAGCCTGATCCGGATCCGGTTTTGTTTGATCTCGCTCTCTGTCTTGCCGGCTTTCGCTCATACAGCGCTTTGAAATCCGGCTGCGGCTCCGGAACCAGTAGATTCAGATTTTGGACAAGCCCCAGTGACTTCAGAATTTTAATATAATTCGAGATTTTGGAGTCTACGCCGCTCTCGATGCGTACCTCCGTACTGGAAGAAATGCCACACCTGTCCGCAAGCTCCGCCTGCGTAATATTCAGTGCAACGCGATACTGCCTGATCCTGACGCCAAGCTCCTTCAGAATATCCTGTTCTCTTTCATTTTCGCTTATCTTCATAGAATCACCTTTTTGTCATATTTGCGTAATTATATTATTATATTCTCCTTATTTTGTCAAGAATGATAAGTTATATTATTATCAAAATGCTATCCCCGATATACCGAAGATATCATTACTCCTTATTCTTCCCACAAAATAAAATATGTCCCCCTGCAGAGGACATACTTTACATTTTAAAATCAGTTTTCTTTCAAATCAATCTTTTCACTTATTTCATTATATTGATCCCTGAGCTGCGTTAAATGCTCCCTTACGCACGCATGAATCCTGCATCTTCCTGAATCCGCCCATTCCGGAACAATACCGTCCGCCTGTATACAGCCCAGGCATTCGCCTGCCTTCATCTTATCACAGGTATCGCAGCATTCTCCGCAAGCAGTAATCGTAGAAAAATCAACTTCCTCCATCCGATGTGCATGGTTCATGATTTTTACCATCTCCGCAGGTGTAATGATAATTTGTCTGCATGCCCATTATAAATCTTTTTCTCTGTCCGGTCAACATTCTTGGTAAATAGTAAGCCGAGAGTCAACATTCTTAGTCAATCACTGAAAAACTGCTTCTTATCCCAATCCTGCAAGTTTCTCACCGAATCTTCTCCGGGAAACCAACCTTCTTCTGCACCTTGCGCAGCGTCTTCTGGGCATAGTAGCCTGCCTTCTCGGCGTTGTTCTTGATCGCGCTGTCGATGTAGGCCTTGTCCTGCTCAAGCTCCGCGACGCGCTTCTGAAGCGGCTCAAGCACCGAGACGACCGCCTCTCCGACCGCCTCCTTGAACTGACCGTAGCCGCTGCCCGCGAACTCCTTCACGACCTCGTCCGGCGTCTTGTTCAGGCACGCGCAGTAAATGTCGATCAGGTTGCGCACGCCCGGCTGCTCCTCGCAGTAGCGGATCTCACCGACGGAGTCCGTCACGGCGCGCTTGCACTTCCTGCGGATCGTATCCGGATCATCCATGAGATAGATGCTGGCGTTCGGATTCTCGTCCGACTTGCTCATCTTCTTCGTCGGATCCTGCAGGCTCATGATCTTCGCCCCTGCCTTGCCGATATACGCCTCCGGAATCGTGAACACGTCGCCGTAGATCGCGTTGAAACGCTGCGCAACATCGCGCGTCAGCTCCAAATGCTGCATCTGGTCGATGCCGACCGGCACCACATCCGCCTGATACAGCAGAATATCCGCGGCCATGAGCACCGGATAAGTGTACAGACCGGCGTTGATATTGTCCGCGTGCTTCGCAGACTTGTCCTTAAACTGAGTCATGCGATTCAGCTCGCCCATGTAAGTAAAACAGTTCAAAATCCATGCGAGCTCCGCGTGCGCGGAGACATGCGACTGGTAGTACAGGCAGTTTTTCTCCGGATCGAGCCCGGCCGCGATATAGAGCGTCAGAAGCGCCCGCGCGCGTTTCCGAAGCGTCGCCGGGTCCTGCCGCACCGTGATCGAATGCATGTCAACCACCGAATAAAAGCACTCATATTCATCACTCAGCTTCACCCAATTCTTCAGGGCGCCGAGATAATTTCCCAAAGTAAGAGAACCTGTCGCCTGCATTCCGCTGAACAATACTTTTTTGTTGTCAATCATAATCGTCCCTCCCAGTAAAAAACATCAACGAAATTTTATCATTTCCCCATAGCAAAGTCAAGGTTGTGCAAATCTCTCCTATCTGCTAAAATACTATTAATCTGTTACCAAGAAAGGAAACGTATCTCTTATGGAAAAAATCGCAAGCTTCACCATCGACCACATTAAACTGCTTCCGGGGCTCTATGTCTCACGAAAGGATCACATCGGCACGGAGACCGTCACCACGTTCGACATCCGCATGACGAAACCGAACGGCGAGCCGGTCATGAACACGGCGGAAGTGCACACGATCGAACACCTTGCCGCAACCTTTTTGCGCAACCATCCGCAGTTCGCGGACAAAACCGTCTATTTCGGTCCGATGGGCTGCCGCACCGGTTTCTATCTCCTGCTCGCAGGCGATTATGAGTCGAAGGACATCGTCCCGCTCATGGTCGAGATGTTCACTTTCATCCGCGACTATAGAGACGAAGTGCCGGGAGCCTGCGCAAAGGACTGCGGCAACTACCTCGATATGAATCTTCCGATGGCAAACTGGCTGGCAGACCGCTATCTGCGCGAAGTGCTCACAGACATTGGCCCCGATCGTCTGACCTATCCGGCATAATACGGCGCGCATCTGCTTTGATGCGCGCTTTTTTTCAGATCGGATATCCCTTCAGATAATAGTCCTTCACAAAACGCATCAGTTCCTCCTCGCCCCTTTGATCGAGGATTCGCAGCATGCCGTGCAGTTCCTTGTGTGTCTGAGGATGCAGCAGATAATGGCTTCTTCCCTTCTCGAAATATTTGAGCGGTTCGTGCTGTGTGTAGGATCCCTTGTTATAGTTCTTTGACGCGCAGATCCGGTCCATCAGCATCTCCGCCACATATTTTCGCGGCATCTGCACCGGCTGCAGCGGATGCTTCCGATCCGCCGCATTCAGCGTATAATCCGTCCAATACTCAAAATGATGGCGGTTGCGTCCCTTGTGATGCATCCACGCATCGGAGTAGCCTTTGAGCTTTCGCTCACCGTTGTTCGGGCTGCTCTTGCCGTCGTCATAATATCGAAATCCCATAAAAAGCTCGGACGGCATATATTTGGACAGATCATGCATCAATCCCTGCCGGTAAAGCCCGATGCGGAAACAATGCTCCATCACGAGCAGCTTGTGTTCCGTGATCGTGCGCAAATGCCCGCAGACCTTCGCCCATGTTATCGGCGGCAGTGATTTCGATGTATTCCCATTCGCGTTCATATTGTTTTCCTTCATTCTATTGTCTTTTTATTTCGCGTTCTTTTCCCGCTTTTGGATTTCTTCGACTTTCAGATTTCCGCTTTTTCTGATTCAGCGGCCTCATCGGCAGAATCCGGCCTACTCGAAGAAGCCCTTCGTTACCTTCGGCCCTCGAGGAGAACGACCGTGCGCGCCTGCACGCAAAACGCTTTCGTGTCCTCAAGCGCGGTCTGCTCCTCCCGCGGGATAAAGCTGACCTTCCGCGAGGTATCCATCACCACGCGCCAACTCATATTCTTCGGCAAAAGCGGCAGCGCAAACTCCTGCGGAATCCAGTTAAAATTGTATGCGATATAAAGAAAGTCATCTTCTCCGGCGTACTCCCCGCAGTACAAACACCCGAGTCCTCGTCCCATCTGCTCAAAATCGCCGTACCACGCGCGTTCCCCGTGGAACGACAGATCCGGGTATCCGATCGAACGGTAATCGATACACTGCGGTTCACTCTTCTGGTGAAGCGCCTTGTGCGCTTTGCGATAGGCGATCGCCTCCTGCACAAAGCTGCTCAGCTCTTTGTTGCTTCTCGCAGCGCTCCAGTCCGTCCATGTCAGCTCGCTGTCATGACAGTAGGGATTGTTGTTGCCGTTCTGCGAGTTTCCGAACTCGTCTCCCGCCAACAGCATCGGCGTTCCCTGTGAGAACAGCAGCATCGCGAACGCGTTCTTCCTCTGGCGCATGCGGAGCGCGCGGATATCGCGTTTGCGGGACGGCCCTTCCTCGCCGCAATTCCAACTGTAGTTGAAATCCGACCCGTCACGGTTGTACTCGCCGTTGTCCATATTGTATTTTCGGTCGTAGGACACAAGATCCATAAGCGTGAATCCGTCATGGTTCGTCATATAGTTGACGCGTCCGCAGCCGGACGGATTGCAGCGCAACTGATAGCTGAATGCCCGGAGAACCTGTTCGTCCCCCTTCAAAAGTCTGCGGCAATCGTTCATGAAGCCGTCGTTCGACTCGGCCAGAAGCCTGTTCTTATCCTGTTTGAGCACATCCGGGAACCATGTGCAGATCAGCTTCCGGCTCCGAAACAGCGGCAGTTTGGCAAGCTCCGTGACCGCGGAGTCTCTCGCCATCACACCGAACCCGTCTACGTGATATTCCGTCGCCCACCATGACAGGCAATGCCCGATTCGCGAGATATCGACCTCATCCGGGAAGGAAAACTCCAGTATCACCTCTATTCCCTCTGCGTGGAATGCCTTAACCATGTCCTTAAATTCCACATCCGGGTGTTTCGTCGACGCATAGGACGCCTTCGGCGCAAAATAATATGCATCCTCACCGTATCCCCAGTAATTCATCCGGTACTGCTCTATGGACTTCATCGCCTCCGCCACATGCGGACTAAGCCCCGCGCCGGTCTTTGCGCTGACCTGCGAACCGGATTCGGGACTGCCCTGCGCGCCGGCTCCGGCAGGCACGGCTCCCACAGGCTTCTCTTTCGGAAATTTCGGAACCATCTCGGCAAACTCATAGACCGGCATCAGCCGAAGCTGGTTGACGCCGAGCTGCTTCAGATAAGGAATCTTATCACAAAGCCCGGCGAACGTGCCTTTTTTCCGTGTGCCGGAATTTCTCTGCTTCGTAAAGCCGCGCACATGCAGATGATACATGACCGCCTCGTCATACGGGATCTGCGGCAGCCGGTCTTCGCCCCAGTCATATTCCTTCACCAAGAACGCGCCGCGCACACCATGCGGCGAATCCTCCGGCCTGCGGCCAAACTCCTCCCGCCCGGACACAAGCCGCGCCCACTGATCCGTGTAAACTTCGTCTCCCTCGCAAAAATTGTACTCGTAATTCTCCGGCTGAAGCTGCACCTTCATCGTGTACAACCCGCCCGCCGTCCCATTCTCAGGAAACGGCAGCCTTGCGACGATCCTTTCCGTGCCTTTTTCGTACAGGATCAGCGTCGGCGGTTCCTCTCCCGCCGCAAAACAGCCGAAATGCACGCCGTCCTTCTCAATCACTATCCCCGGTACGTTCTTACTGTCCGCAATTACTCTGAATTCCCTGTCACTCATCATCCGGTCCTCGCCTTTCCGCTGTGTACCAGCAAAGTGAAACCTGTCTCAAATTACGTTACAAATCGACCGTCAGCTCCACCGGGCAGTGGTCGGAGCCCATGACCTCCGTGTGGATCTTCGCTCCCTGCAGGCGGTCTTTCAGCGACTGCGACGCGCAGAAATAGTCGATACGCCATCCGGCATTCTTCTCGCGCGCCTTGAATCGATAGGACCACCAACTGTATACGCCCTCCACATCCGGGTAAAAAAATCGATACGTGTCAATAAAGCCATTCTCTGTCAACTGTGTAAACTTTGCCCGTTCCTCATCGGTAAATCCCGCGTTCTTGCGGTTCGTCTTCGGGTTCTTCAAATCAATCTCCTGATGCGCTACATTCAGATCCCCGCAAAAGATCACCGGCTTCTTCCTTTCCAGAGTCTTGAGATAAGAGAGAAAATCGTCCTCCCACCGCATTCTGTAATCCAGTCTGGCAAGGCCGTCCTGCGAATTTGGCGTATAGACCGTCACCAGATAAAAATTCGGATATTCCAGCGTGATCACACGGCCCTCATGGTCGTGCTCCTCGATGCCGATCCCGTACGCTGCGGAAAGCGGCTCCGCCTTTGTGAACACAGCCGTGCCGGAGTATCCCTTCTTTTCCGCATAATTCCAATACTGACGATAGCCGTCCAGCTCCAGCTCGATCTGCCCTTCCTGAAGCTTGCTCTCCTGTATGCAAAAGATATCCGCGTCGATCTCACGGAAAAAATCCATGAAACCCTTCTGCACACACGCCCGAAGGCCGTTTACGTTCCATGATATCAGTTTCATCGTTCTGTATGTCCCCTTCTTCTGTCAAGCGATTGCTCCATTCAGAGTAAGTATACCATCTTTCTCAGTCTTTTCCCACATAAATATTTGATTTTTGCAATATTTATTCGCGGGTATTGCTATTTGGCGCCGTTTCTGATAAAGTAAAGGTGCTTTGATAATCAACAGAATAATTTCATCGAAAGGAAAAAACATCTATGAGCGATTTTGAGACATGCAACGGCAACTGCGCCAGTTGCGGCGAAGACTGTTCCGACGGCGGCGCTACGATCACTCTCACACTCGACAACGACGAAACGCTTGAGTGCGCGATCCTTACGACCTATCCGGCGGCCGGTAAAGAATACATTGCGCTTCTCCCGCTTGACGAAAACGGCGAGAACCACGACGGCGAGGTATTCATCTATCGGTTCCGAAACGAAAACGGCACGCCGGTCTTGGAAAATATCGAGGACGACGCCGAATACGAGGCCGCGTCCGACGGCTTTGACGAGTGGCTCGACTCTATGGAGTACGATGAGCTTGTCGCGGCGGACGAAGACAACGAGGAAGAGGATGCCTGAAACGGCACCCTCTTTTTTTAACGGTCTTTCAGCAGCGCATCCAAAAACTGCGACGGCTCCGCCGCCTTCCCGTAGCGCTGTTTGGTATAAAAAATATGCAGCCTGTCCTTCGCCCTCGTCATTCCCACATAAAACAACCGCCGTTCTTCCTCCAGATCCGCTTCCACCGCCGCCTTTCGGTGCGGGATGATCCCCTCGTTCACATCGACCATAAAAACCTCCCTGAATTCCAGCCCTTTCGAGCCGTGCAGTGTCGTGAGCATAACGGCATTTTCCTGTTTTTTCTGTAGCAGGCGGTTTTCCTCCAGCTTCGCCTTGTATTCCTCAATGTGCCCAAACCATTCCTCGCAGGTTCGATACGGCTTCGCTCCCTGCTGGATCTCGTCGAGAAGATCAAGAAGCTCCTCCGGCTTCATCCGTCGGGTCTTCGCATACTCCTTCAGGTAATCCTCATAGCCGATCCCCCGGCGTATGTAGTTGACCGCCGCATACGGCGTCATCCGCGAGAGCAGCTTCAGATCAGCCTCCATCCGGTCGATCCGATCCAGCATCCAATCCTTGTCTTCATAATAGGTTCGCAGCGTCTCAAAGGACACCTGCTTCTCGTTGACGCTGTCCCTGCTGATGTACCGTTTCGGGCGATTCATGACCTGCAAAAACTCCGTTCGATCCAGCCCTTCCCGCGCCAGATGCAGATACGCGAAAATATCCTGCGCGATCCAGTGCTCATAGATGTTCGGCAACGTGTCGTGCATCTCAAACGGCAGCATAAACTCCATCAATCGCTCGGCAAACGGCCCTACGCCGTGATTCGTGCGGAACAACACGGCGATCTCCGAATACGGGATGCCCTCCTCCACGCTCTTTTGAATGCACCGGACAAGATACAGGCTCTCATGCTCCGGGCTGTCCAACTCCCGGATATCAATCTTCTGTCCTTCGCCCCTTGTCCCTCGGATCTCCTTGGCGTACCGGTGTCCGTTTTCCCCGATCACCTTCAGCGCGCCGCGGATCACGGGCTCCACGGAGCGGTAATTTCGATCCAGCAGGATCGTCTTGGCATCCGGATAATCCTTTGTAAAATTCAGCATGATTTCCGGCTTCGCTCCGCGGAAACGATAGATCGACTGATCGTCGTCTCCCACAATGAACAGATTGTTTTCCGGCTCGGCGAGCATGCGCAGGATCTTGTACTGCAGCAGATTGATATCTTGAAACTCGTCAACCAGAATATAACGAAATCGCTTCTGCCATGCGCTCAGAATGTCCTTCCTCGCCGCCAGCAGCTCGTATGTGCAGACCAGTATATCGTCAAAATCCAGCATTCCCTGCGCACGGCGGACTTCCTCATACTGCCGGTAGATCTGCCGGAAAACGTCCTCCGGGCAGGAGCGCGAATAATAATTTTCCAGATTGATCTGCTCGTTTTTCACGAGGCTGATCTCCGCGACCAGTTCCGAAAGCAGCTCCTTCTCCTCCTGCGCGTCCGCAAGCGTCTCCGGCGGAAGCTTCTGCAGCAGTTGCCGCAGGATCCGGAATTTGCCGTCCTCCGGCAGAATATTGGCGGATGTATACTGGTACGCGTATTTCAGAATGTAAAAAAAGACCGCGTGAAAGGTCCCGAACGTGACCCCGGACACATTGCCCACAGCACAAAAGCGCTGCCGCATCTCCTGCGCCGCAGCTTTCGTAAAAGTGATTACAAGAATCTCCTGCGGTTTCACATGACATTCTTCAATCAGATATCTTGTTCTCTGTGTGATAACGAGAGTTTTGCCGGAACCCGGCCCCGCCAGTATCATGGCAGGGCCGGTCGCATGGGCGATCGCCCTTGACTGTGCATCGTTTATTTGCATATTGCTCCCAGCTTTTCGATTGCCTGACGGATCCGTGCAAGCGACTCATCCTTGCCGAGCACGGACATGATCTCGGTCGCCCCGGCCGGCGTCATCATCTTGCCGGACACGGCCACGCGAAGCGGCCACATCACAAAGTTGACCTTGCAGCCCTTCTCGTCGACATACGTCTTGAGCATCTCAAACAGCGCGTCGTTGCCGAAATCATCCTGCGCCTCCAGCTTCGGAAGCAGCTCGACAAGCGTCTCACAGCAGGTCTGCTCGTTCGTCTTTGACTTCTTGTTCGCGTACATGGAGACGTCGTACTCCGGCACTTTCTCGAAGAAATCTACCATCTCCGGAATGTCCGGATAGACCTCGATCCTTGTTTTCACCATCTGCGCGATCTTGCGGAAATCCAGCTCTCGTGTGATCGCCTGCTTCAGATACGGAAGCGCCGCCTCATAGAAGGTCTCGTCGTCCATCGCCTTCAGATATTCCCCGTTCATCCAGCGCAGCTTCTGTATGTCGAAGACCGCCGGAGACTTGCTCATGTTGTGATAATCAAACGCCTCCACCAGCTCTTTCAGCGAAAAGATCTCTCGGTTGTCCTGCGGACACCATCCCAGAAGCGCCACATAATTCACGATCGCCTCAGAGACAAAGCCTTGGTCGAGCAGATCCTCATAGGAGGAATGTCCGGAGCGCTTAGAAAGCTTCCGGTGCTCCTCGTCAGTGATCAGCGGACAGTGCACGTAGACCGGCACTTCCCAGCCGAACGCCTCATAGAGACGGTTGTATTTCGGCGCTGAAGAAAGATACTCGTTGCCGCGCACCACATGGGTGATCCCCATGAGATGATCGTCGACGACATTCGCGAAATTGTAAGTCGGGAAACCGTCCGATTTAATCAGGATCATATCGTCGAGCTCCGAGTTCGGCACCTCGATCTCCCCGTAGATCTCGTCGATGAATTTCGTCGTACCCTCCCGCGGAACATTCTGTCGAATCACGTACGGCACGCCCGAGGCCAGCTTCGCCTCGATCTCTTCCTTCGGCAGATACAGGCAATGTTTGTCGTAGACGGCGATCTCCTTGCCCGCCACATTCTGTCTCAGGGAATCCAGTCGCTCTTTATCGCAGAAGCAGTAATACGCCTCGCCTTTTTCGATCAACTGCTTCGCATATTTCATATAAATGCCGGCCTTCTGCCGCTCGCTCTGCACATAAGGTCCGCAGCCGCCGTCCTTGTCCGGGCCTTCATCGTGAATAAGACCCGTCTTCTCCAGCGTGCGGTTGATGATATCCACCGCCCCTTCCACATAGCGCTCCTGATCCGTGTCCTCGATGCGCAGCATGAACGTGCCGCCCTCATGTTTCGCGATCAGATACGCGTACAGCGCGGTGCGCAGATTTCCCACATGCATCCGGCCCGTCGGACTCGGCGCAAATCTTGTCTTTACCTTTGCCATGATAACTGTCACTCCTGTTGTAATTTATGATGATTTAAATTTAATCTGCCTCGAGACCATCAATGCGAACGACATCTCCGCCATCAGGAACATGATCGACGAGCCTCCGTAACTGACAAACGGCAGCGTGATGCCCGTCGTCGGAATCAGATTCGTCACGACAGCGATGTTCAGCACCACCTGCAGCGCAATGTGCACAAAGATGCCAGACGCGATCAGCGACCCCTGCAGATCCGGGGCATTCTGCGCGATAAAGAACAGCCGGTACAGCATGAACACAAACATCAGGATCACGAGCACCGCTCCGAACACGCCAAGCTCCTCGCAGATGATCGAGAAGATCATGTCATTCTGCGCCTCCGGCAAAGCTCCGAGCTTCTGCGCGCTGTGTCCGAGGCCCTTCCCGAAAAATCCGCCGGAGCCGATCGCGTACAGCGCCTGCATCACCTGATAACCACCCTCGCTCGCATGCGATTCCGGATCCAGCCACACTTGGATACGCCGAATACGGAAACTGCCGGAATTCGCGCTGTTGATCAGAATATAGACCAGTATCGCGATAAGAACCACCGCCACTGCCCCGACGGCAAGAAACGGAGCGGTCTTTGGATGTGTGATAAAAATGAGCGCGATCGTAATACCGAAAATAATGATCGCCGTGCTCAGATTATCCGTGAAATAATAGGTGCAGAAGGCGGCAATAAAACCGTACAGGAGCAAGGTTCTGGTCGCCTTCCAGCTTTTCACCTCGGGCCCGTAATGCACAATCAGCGCAGACAGGTACAGGATGACCGCGAGCTTGGCAAGCTCCGCTGTCTGAAAAGAGATTCCGCCTATATAAAGCCAGCGCGTCGCACCGTGGGACTCACGCCCGGCGAATTTTGTGATAACCAGCAGCGCGATCGAAGCCCAGTAGATCGCCCCCGACCATTCGGTGAAAAAATGATAATCAAAAAACTGGGAGGCAAGCAGACCAAGGACCAGAAAGCCAACGCTGTACTCAGCCTGTCTCCGGAAATAGGACATGTCGTCCCCTCCCGTCTCCACCATCGCCTCATAAGCGCTCGTACTGTACAGCATGACAAGGCCGAAGCAGGTCAGCATGATCACGACCGCCAGAAGATTGTAGTCGAAATAGTCCCGCTCCAATCCCGCAGTCTTGCGCACAAATCTCCTTTTCCCCGTCGCTTGAACAGGACGAAGCGTGCCCGTCCGATGATTTGCCCGATTGTTCCCCTGATTACCAGTTCTCGTAGCCATAATTCCCTTCCGTTTTTTCCCTTTACAAACCCCTGTCGTAGTTTCTCTTCGTTTACTTCCTTCATTAATTTTGTAGTATATCACACTCGTATCCATTTTTCCAGTAAAACAGAAATTATCTGTATGGATCTTAAAAGAATAGGAATGCTCCAACAATCGATATTGCGTTTCCGAGAATGTGCGAAAGAGTGCTGATAACGCAATTACCCGATTTATGATAAATCACCGAGAAGATCAAACTGTCGATGAATACACAGGCGACATCATAAAGCACGACTCCTGTGTTCCCTGCGGCAATATGCCCGGCGGCAAAAACAACAGATGACACCACTGCGCAGGACCAAAACGGAAATCTTTTCATTCCTTTCCCAAGGAAAAATCCCCGATATGCGATTTCTTCACCAAATACCGCAATGATAACCTGCCCGATCAGCAGTGCCGTTTTATCAAAAGACAGGACAGAACCCGCCCGACCCATTACATGGTCAACAAATTCTCCACTGAAGATCAGATTTCCAACAACACTCGTTACAATAGCGCTCACACCCGGCAGCAGCACCCAGACGATCACACCCGGCTTTTTCAGATCTTTCACGATCGTATGAAAACGCAATCCTGATTCAGAGCGCGGCGTTTTGGCGACCGCTTCCGAAATAAAGAAAAACGCGATCCCCACAAACACGGAATACCCTGCTATTTTCGAGGATGGCACAACCTTTGTCAGCGTCAATAACATCATGATTGCCACGCCTGTCATCGTTAGGGTAACACTCTTTTTGCTATTCTCCACAGCCTGTTGATCTTTCATTTCGTTTCCTCCTTCACTGCCAACATCGCGCCTCTGTACGCCCGCTCCAAATGAATTTTTACAAGCTCCTCGTCATATTCCAGTGAATTGTTGGCGATGATACTCGCATATCCATGCGCAAATAAAAAAACGGTGATAAAGATTTCTTTTACCTGATCGATACTTCCTCCGACTCCTCCCTGCATTGCCAAAAGAACAGGCGCAAGCTCCTCGGCGTCTATCATTTCAAGCAAGGTTGTTCCGGTAAAAAAGTTTGATTGAAAAAGAAAACGGAACAAATGCGGTTCTTCCATCGCGAAGCGGATATAATTCAGCCCGAT
>CANQVH010000020.1 GCA_947627245.1 uncultured Lachnospiraceae bacterium
GCCCCGCTCGAACACACCGCGCTGACTTTATAACCGCTGCGTACCAGTAGATTCCGGATGCTCTTCGCATCTTCAATTCTCGGAAATACTACCACTACATTTATCATTTACATCCTCCTGTTCGTAACTATTCCGTCCTTTCATAGTTACAATTCAGTCAGATTTTCGTCAGGTAACGGTCAAGCTCCCACTGGCTCACGCTCGCCCGATACTCCTCCCACTCTTTTTTCTTCTCACGGATAAAACGCTTCGCGGTATGCTCCCCGAGCACCTCATAAATGTATTTGTCCTGCTCCAACGCCTGCACCGCTTCCAGCAGATTGCCGGGCAGGCAGTCAATCCCGCGCGCGACGCGCTCCTCTTCTGTCATCGCAAAAATGTTGGCCTCCACTGCCTCAGGCGGAGTGATCTTGCCGCGGATTCCGTCCAGTCCGGCCGCCATGCAGACCGCAAGCGCCAGATACGGATTCGCCGCGGAGTCCGGATTGCGAAGCTCGATCCTCTGCCTCGGATCGTCCATCGCCGGAATGCGGATCAGCGGGCTGCGATTCGTCACCGACCACGCAATGTAAACCGGAGCCTCGTACCCCGGCACCAGCCGCTTGTAGGAATTGACAAGCGGATTCGTGACCGCCGTGATCGCGCGGATATGCTTCATAATACCACCGATGAAGAAAAGCCCTTCTTCGCTGAGATGCGCCGTCCTCTCCGGATCATAAAACACATTGACGCCGTCCTTCGCAAGCGACAGATTAATATGCATTCCGGAGCCGTTCACTCCGCTCTTCGGCTTCGGCATAAAGCTCGCGTGCAGACCACAGCGCTTCGCGATCGTGCGCACCACAAGCCGCACGGTCATGATCCCGTCGGCCGCCCGCACCGCCTCGTCGTAGCGGAAATCAATCTCGTGCTGCGCAGGCGCCGCCTCATGGTGCGACGCTTCCACGACATATCCCATCTCCTCGAGCGTCAGGATCATGTCACGCCGCGCATTCTCTCCGAGGTCGATCGGCCCGACGTCAAAATAGCCTGCCTGCTCGTGCGTCGTCGTAGTCGGAAGCCCGTTGTCATCCGTGTGGAACAGGAAAAATTCACACTCCGGCCCCACCTCAAGGCTATAGCCCATCTTCTGCGCCTCGCTCACCACCCGCTTCAGGATGTAGCGCGGATCGCCCTCGAACGGCATCCCGTCCGCGTTGTAGACGTCGCAGATAAACCGCGCCACCTTCCCGTGCTGCGGCCGCCACGGAATGATACAAAACGTGTCCAGATCCGGATGCAAAAACAGATCCGAATTTTCGATCGGCACAAACCCGTCGATCGACGCTCCGTCAAACGTGATCTTGTTTTCCAGCACACGGTCGAGCTGGCTCGTCGTGACCGCGATATTTTTCAGTTCTCCCATCAAATCCGTGAACTGCAGGCGGATGAACTCGACGTCCTCTTCCTCAATGATTCTTCTGATATCCTTCTGCGTATATTTGCTCATATCTGCTCCTTTCAAAACGTAAAAAAGGGCGCCCTTCCACCATGAAAGAACGCCCTCGCCCATTCATCTAGCAATGATAACAGGCGTAAAATTTTTTGTCAACCCCTGCCGCCGCACGGATTATTTCTTCTTCCACTTTGCGTACAGGGTCAGATTCCTCTTGTAGCTCTTCGGAATCTTCTTGATGCGATTCTTGAAATTCTTGTCGGTGTACCAACCCTTGAAGGTATAGCCGGTTCTGGTCGGCTTTCTCAGCTTGAACGCGGTCTTGTAGTATATCTTCGGGTTCTTCTTGTTGTTCTTGCCGCCGTTCAGATTATACTTGATCCTGTAGCCGACCGTCAGGACGCACTTTCCGACTACACCGCTTCCGTCCTTCGCCGTCGCGGTGATCGTGACCTTTCCGTACCGCTTCGTCGTGATCTTGCCCTTCGCGTTGACCGTCGCGACCTTCGTGTTGCTGGATTTCCAAGTAACCTCTTTGTTCTCCGCATAGTCCGGGCCGACCGTTGCCTTCAGCGTATAGGTCTTGCCCTTCCGCAGACCGAGCGTCGTCTTGTTCAGCTTGATCGACGTCACGCTGCGCGCCGGCGTAAGGCTCAGCTCATAAGCGCTCAGAACAAGCTTTGCCGGTGTAGCGTTCGTCACCTGAAACTCGTACCAGAACTGCCCGTTGCCCTGAACGTAGCTCACCGGGATCTCCTGCTTCGTGAGCGTCGCGTCCGCGTTCATGGAATAAACAAAGATTGTATTCGTCTGGTCGTACAACCCGTTCATCTGATCCGCACGGATCCGCACCGACGCCTTGCCCGGAAGCGCGCCGATCCCCGGAAGGTTCACCATCATCGTCTCCTCGCTGTTTCCGTATCTGATCGCATCAAAATTCTCCAGCGTGATGAGACAGTCAAAATCAGCGCTTGCCGCGCTCAGCTCCGCGCCCATGACAGACCATTCAACCATATCGCTTGACAGGAGAAGCCGCATGGAAGCGTCTTTTGCCTTTTGCAGCCAACTCTTCAGCACTGTATGATTGTCTGCGTCGTAGGTAACGATCAGATTCGGATATATAACATTCTCAAAGTAGCTGTTTGCTCCGGTAATATAAATACTGGTGTTATAGTTTCCGCGGTCAAAGCGATCAAGAACCGATATATTGACAGAACCGTTGACCTCAACAATGTTACCGTTACCGTTTTTCCATTTTCTTGTCGATGGATTATAGGTATAGGAGGTCTCGTTGCCAACCCCGTCCTTTACCGTTACGCCGCCCAAATAATAGTCGCCGACTGCTGCTCCCGCCGGTACGTTTACCGGAATTTCGGACACTGTCCCCGAGAATTTGCGCTCCTTCGACCAGTCGCAGGTGAACGGAATCTGCTGTGCAGCATCAGTGCTTTTGACAAAATATCCGGACAATGTCACAATGCCGCTGTTTTCTTCCCTGAGATCCATCGAAAGTTTAATTGTCCCCGGCTTCCATACACTCTTTTCGCCAGCGGATACACTCTTCACCACCGGCGCAATCGTATCTGTCGTCGAGCTGGTTGGTGTAATCACCACTTTTTTCGTAGCCGTCATTCCGTTGTACGCAGTAGCTATGATCGTCACTGTTCCGGAACCCCATGCAGTCCAGACCGGAATTTCCGGGGTTGTTCTATCATCGTCCAAACCTACTACAGTTATATTTTCTGACTGATAGCTCCATTTGATCTGATTTAACAATTCAAGTTTTCCGTTTCCCGCATACACCTTCGGCAGATCAATCAAATCCCCGGCCTGTACTTCAATCGGAGTCTCCGCCTCATCCATCCGGATAGATTCAAAGATTGCCTGATTATGTATTGTCATACCTGCCATTGCCGTGCTATCCGGAAGTTTCAAAGCCGAAAAGCTGTCACATCCGTAAAACGCATGATACCCTATTGTAGCACTGCTTAGGGTGCTCAGGTCCAGCGTACCTGCCATACCGTTGCAACCGTAGAAAGCGTTATCGCCGATCTCCTTCAAACTGCTCGGAAGAGCAAATATGGTGTTACCGGAATTAGACTTGAGTTCGGTACAGCCCTCAAACGCAGACGCGCCGATACTTGTCAGTCCATTGGAAAGGGTAAGATAATCAATCTTCGTACAGCCCTTAAACGCACTTTTTCCGATTTCCTTGATCGCTTCCGGTATCGTAAGCGTTCCGTCCAAACCGCTGCAGCCCTCAAATACAGACTCCCCAATGCTCGTCAAACTGCCAAAACCGCTTATTTGGGTAAATCCTGTACAGCTTGCAAATGCGCGTTTCCCAACTGTAGTTACCGTTGACGGCAATGCAAGCGTCCCTTTCAGACCGCTGCAGCCCTCGAATGCAGAGTCTCCGATCTCAACTACATTGCTGCTACTCAAAAATTCCAATTTTTCAATACCACTACAACCCTTAAATGCAGAAGCGCTAATTTCCGTACGTAATGCCGGAATTTTGAGCGTACCTGTAAATCCGCTGCAGCCCTCAAACGCTCCCTCTCCGATTTCTACATATTCTGGCAGATTAAGAGATCCCGTAAATGTACAGCCCGCAAATGCACGAGCCCCTATAGATGTAGTTGAATACAGTGTAAGCGATCCTTTAAAATGACAATTCTCGAACGCAGACTCTCCAATTATTTCCAAATTTCTCGGCAACTCCAGCGTACCATTGAACTCCATATTGGCAAAAGCCTTTGCCGCTATTTCCGTGACTTTCTTTCCACCAATCGTCTCCGGAATTTTCAAACTTCCTCCGGTGACATTCGTATTCATTCCCGTAATCTTTACTCCGTCACTAAAATCGGCATTATCATATATTATATTATCATCAGTAGTCTGCGCAATCGTCGCAATCCCTGAATTTCCGCCGACTACTTCTATTTCGTTTATCGTAACGCTCGGCTCTTCGTCGACCACTACCGTGTCGTCCGAAGCCTCATCCGCGACGATATCCGTCGTCTGTGCGTCTTCCTCCCCTGCAGTCTCGGGTTCGGCCGGTACTTCCGCAGGCGTATCCGCGGCATCCTCCGCATTCGCGGTATCCGCCGTCTCCGCGTCATCCGTCTCCCCGTCGGTTGCCTCCGGTACATCCTGACCGTCCGCCGCAGGAGCGTTCGTCTCTTCCGTCGCAGAATCGTTCGGTTCCTCCGCCGCTTCGAGCGTAGCATCCTGAACCTCCGGAACCTCCGCCGTCCCGGCAGTCACTTCCTCCGTGGGAGCAGTCACCTCCTCCATATCAACGACAACCTCTGTCCCGAGGTCTTCTTCTGCTATCGCGTACTGAGCGAGCGTGCCGCACAGCATCGCGCAGACAAGCAACATACTCACGGTTTTCTTCCAAAACCTACTCCTTTTCATATCGCTATACCCTCCTTGAATTGTACCGCTCCCCTTCGGCGCGCACTGCAACCGATACGGTGTGTTTCCAACATTATATATCTTTTAACAAAATATTGCAAGATTTAATTTTTATTTAATAAAATTTAATAACCTTACTCTGGTTTTTTGTAATAATAGCGGGAATCGGAGCTTCTGAAAATGGAGTCGGACGAGCCCACCTGACAGACCGCAATCTTGTGAAAACCCTCGTCCATCTTGTCTTTTTTGAAGCGCAGCAGCTTCGACGACAGGTAGGTTGTGCCGACCTTCTCATCGTCGATGTATACCTTGCTCCATTTTGTAAAATTATCTCCCATGACGTAATAATAAAGATCGGTCTCTGTAATCTGCTTCAAGAGGATGTCCTGCGTACCCATCACGAGATCGGTCGCCGGATACGGATTGCCGCCGCCGTAGACATAATGATCGCCGTAGAGGATATCGTACTGCAGAAGTTCCATGCCCTTCTGGTACTCCTCGCTCGTCATGCCCGCGCGGTTCTGATGGTAATTGAACATCGTCCCCTCGTGGATGCCGAGCGAATCCGTGATATCCGCAAGGAGCTGATAAGACGTCATGTCGGCGTCGTGCTTCTCCATGCCGAAATTGTTCCACGTCGCATACTGGGTCTTGAACAGGCTCCCGGTCTTCATATCTCCCTCCACGAGCCCCATCGTCGGGAGGTGGTCGCCGAACATCACCACCAGCGTCTTTTCCTCGCGCTTTTCCAGCATGTCGATCAGATCCCCGACGAAATCATCCACCTGATGGATCTGGTTGACGTAGTATTCCCACGCCCAGCGCATCCCCTCATCCTCCGGGCCGGTCACACGGATCTCCGGATCCTCGATCACCTGTTCCTTCGGATAATCGCCGTGCGACTCGACCGTGATCGTGTAAACGAAATCCGGCTGATCCGGCGTATAGTCGAGCGACCGCTCCACCTCATCGAGCATGACGTCGTCGATCGGCCACGTCCCGAGCGGCGTGTACTGGTGAATGTCCATCATCTCTTTGCAGGTGAACGTGTCGAAGCCCATCATAGAAAACGCGTTCCTGCGGCTGTAGAAATTTCCGCCGTTGTCATGTACCGCATGCGACCCGTAGCCGAGCGCGCGCAGGTCGGACGCGATGCTCTCACAGTTCGTCTCCTTGAGGATTGTCTTGTACGGGTACTCGCCGAGACCGAAGAACTGCATGCCCATCCCCGTCAGGATCTCAAATTCCGTGTTCGCTGTCCCTGCGCCGACCACCGGCACCTCGAGATAGCCCGAAGAATAGTTTTCGTACAGATGGTGAAAATTCGGGATCGGATCCTCGCTCGTCTCGAGGAAACGGATTTCTCCCGGGTCAACAAAAGATTCCAGAAGAATGCAGATGATGTTCGGATACTCCTGTTCCGAGGTCTCTGTCTCTTCTGGAATGCTGTTTTCTTCTGTCTGAAATTTTGTGGCCGCCTGATCGGCTTCCTGCTGCCCGCCGGAAGATGGCGCTGTCGTTCCGTCCGCAATGTCCGCGTCGGCGCCGCCCGTATCATCCGCCGCCGTCGTCTTCACACGCTGTTCAGCGACCAGAGAGGCTTCCGTCTCCGCTTCCTCGGGCTCCGTCCTCTGCGGCAGCTCCTGTCCGCTCTTTAAGAGCACATCGCGCACCGCATCCTCGGAATACTCCTCCGGCTCGCTCATCCCGCGGTCGAGCACGCTCGCGGAAAAGCTGTAGACAAAGCCGTAATCCTTGTAGCCCTGCGCCAGATTTTCAAAATACTCGGTAAGGATATGATTGCTCACCGCCGCGTTCGTGACTCTCGGAAGCATCATCATCACCATCGCCGTCATGATCACCCCAACCACGCGGTGCGGCTTTCCTTCAAACTTCGGCCCCTTGACCCAGAAGACGACCAGAAGTAAAACGACCGCTGCAACGCCCACGATCACGGCCACCGCTTCTGCGGCCGTAAAATAATTGCTCTGCATCGTGAAGAGATCGCCGACCATCTTCAGATCCGTAAAGCTGAACGGAGACACCCGCTTCGCGAGGATACATCCGTTGATGAGGCCGAGGAACAGCCAGAACACGCTGATGATCGTCCGGAGCACCGCCCGGCGCTTTACTATGTACACAAGCATCAACGACGCATACACGATCAGTGAATTGTAGAGGAACACCAGATTCCGGTCCACTACGAAACGGCAGGCCTCCACGAAGGAATGCCTCGATATCCACTCGATCAGGAAACAAACGCCGCATGCGAGAAATATGTGAAAGAACGGCGAATATTTATTCAGAATGGCGATCCGCCGCTGCGCCCGCTCGCTCTTCAGCCTCTCCTTGATTCTTTCTCCATATTTTCGTCTTACCTTAAACATTGCCAGATCCCCTCGCAATTCGACTTCCCCACACAGCCGAATCCCTACATGAATATAATATCTGTAAAATCCAGTTGACAGATTAATCCAAAACATGTAAAAAGTCAACTATCTTCAAAAAAATTTAAGTTTTTGTTCATTTTTATATCAGAATATGCTACAGTAAATTCAGAATCGGTTGCTTCCGGGCACCCCGTAATTCAAATCCCTGCGGGATGGGGAAACAGCTTCGCTATTTCATATGGTATACATTATGTGGAAAGGTCAAAAAATGAAATCGTCCGGAATAAAAATCTTATATCTTGCCGCCGCTTTTCTTCTGCTTTTGACGGGATGCGAGAAGAAGCCCGCCGCTACGGCGCCGGAGGAATTGTTTCAGATCACCGACGGCGTGACGGCAGAAGGCGTCCGGACAGGCGACGGCCCGGAGCAGTTTATCGACGCATACGAGGATTATACGATCCAAGTCGCCTACAACAATATGGAATCCGACTATGTCGTCATGGATATCGACAAGATTCCGTATAAGGAAGACATCTCTACAATGATCGCAAATTTTTTCATCGACGACGAACCGGTCTCGGAGGAAGAGCTCTGCGAGGAAAACAAAGTAAAGCCGACGCAGCTCTACGCGCTCATAAGCTCTTCCGCTTATCTGCGCGAACACAACGTCATCTACCGCTATCTGCGCTTCCGCTGGGCAGACGGCCTGATCGCCGACATTCAGTCGGACGAGCTCAACTACAACGAGACATATGAGACGCCGCAGATCCGCTGATCTGACGCTCTGACAGGCGCCACTTCCGACATCACAGACTATCACAAAATTACCCAAATTCACAGGATTCACAGAAAAAAGGAGTTCCGATGACAGGCAACCAAAATGATTACGACGATATCATCAATCTCCCGCATCATGTCTCGGCCACCCGCCCGCACATGTCGCAGCACGATCGGGCGGCGCAGTTTTCGCCCTTTGCGGCCCTGACCGGTCACGACGCGGCGATCCGCGAGACCGCCAGACTCACCGAGGAAATACACGAGCCGGGCGAGGATTACGCAGATCAGCTCGACCAAAAAATTCAGATGCTCCGCCATTGTTCCGATGAATCGCTCCGGATCACGGTCCGATATTTTGAGCCGGACGCAAAAAAAGCCGGCGGAGCCTATGTCACAGCCTCCGGCCGACTGAAAAAGATCGACGACCAACGCAGAATACTTGTGCTCGAAGATCAGACGGAAATCCCCGTCAATCGGATCATCGCGCTCGACGGGGATGTTTTTTGATAATCTCAGGCCTTGTGTCCGCCGATCTGCTCATTGCGCGACCGCGCTGTCGCCCCTTCCTCGAAATTCATGCCCCGCAGCACCGCGTTCTTGCCGAATCTCTTTTTGATATCCAGCACCGCCTCCTGCAGTCTGCGCTCCTTCTCAAGCGCTTCCTTCTCCGCCTTTCTCTGCTTTTCCAACGCCTCGTAATCCGTGAACAGATTCATCTGCTCCGCCACCGGCTCTTTTGAGACGGTCTGCTCGTCGACGACATGATTTGCCGTGAGATAGATCCGGCGCACCAGAAGATCGGGATTCATGATCCGGTCGTACAGCTCCATGACCGCGTCGGTGATCTGTCTGGTGGAGGAGGTCGGCCGTGCGAGATTCGCCGTGCCGTGCGCGTGCTTCGGCACCTGCCTGCCGTAATGGTTCGTCGTGACCTCTCCCTTGTATTTTTTCCGAATCTCCGGGTTCGTCAGGTTCTCGACGTCGTAGCCGACCGTCAGGACAATCTGATCTGTCACCAGCCGCTTTTCAACCAGATCAAGCACAAGAAGATCCGTCATCTCCCGAGCGACCAGCCGCGCCTCATCGAATCGGTAGGGGCGCATGAGCACCTGCCCGGAGCCCACGCTGTTCGTCTCGGGTTTGTATGCCTTGATGTCAGCGATCCGGCACGGCTCCCAGCCCCACGCATGATCGATCAGCAGCTCCGCGTTGATCCCGAACAGCTTGTACAGCAGATCTTCGTTGTAATAATCCGCCGGTCCGCCGAGCGAGCAGCGCGCGATATCCCCCATCGTGTACAGGCCGTGCGCCTCGAGCTTTCGCGCGTAGCCTCTGCCGACGCGCCAGAAATCCGTGAGCGGCCGGTGTGCCCAGAGCTCTCTGCGGTACGACATCTCATCCAGCTCGGCGATCCGTACGCCGCCCAGATCCGCCTCGACATGCTTCGCTACGATATCCATCGCCACCTTGCACAGATAGAGGTTCGTCCCGATCCCGGCCGTCGCCGTGATCCCGGTCTCCGCCAGTACGTCCCGGATCATTTTCTTCGCCAGTTCGCGCGCCGAGAACCCGTAGGTCTTCAGGTAATCCGTCACGTCCATCATCACCTCGTCGATCGAATAGACATGAATATCCTCCGGCGCGATATAATTCAGATAAATATCGTAAATTCTCGTGCTGTACTGCACATAAAATCCCATGCGGGGCACGGCGACAATATAGTCAAGCGCAAGCTCCGGATTTTGACGCAGCTCCACATCGTTCGTCGAAGAGCCGGAGAACTCCCACTTTCCGAGTCTCCGTAGCTTCTGCAGACGTTGTGCGTTCACCTCGCGCACCCGCTCAACCACCTCGAACAGCCGGGCCCGCCCGGAGATCCCGTACGCCTTCAGCGACGGCGACACGGCCAGACAGATCGTCTTCTCCGTCCGGCTCGCGTCCGCGACGACAAGGTTCGTCGTGAGCGGATTCAGCTCGCGCTCATTGCATTCCACCGACGCATAGAACGACTTCAGGTCGATCGCGACATAGGTCCGGTTGTCCATTGCAGTCACCCCGCTTTCTTTTATAAACAGGACCGACGGGGCGTTCGGGCACCCTGCCGGTCCTGTACTTCCTTTGTTTCAGCCACAGTTATAAATATGATTCCCGCATCCGCGAATCATCCGATCTGATATTTCCGCAGGAACTCATCCGACAGGATCATGCGGCCGATGTAGTCTGCGCTGCCTGTCATATGGGCGTTCATATTCTCATCGACCTTCACGGTCAGCACGCCGCCCGGCATATGCACATACACGCACGGGTCGGTCAGTCCGAGCTGGTAAGCCACTCCCGCCGCCGCGCAGCAACTGCTGCCCGATGCGAGCGTATAGCCTGCGCCTCTCTCGTAGACTTCCGTGTAAATATTGTTTTTATCCGCAATGCGGATGATCTGCGTGTTGATCCCGTCCGGGAAACGTCCGGACTTCTCAAGCTCCGAGCCGATCTTGCAGACCGCCTCCTTCGAAATCTCCTTCATCGGTATGATGCAGTGCAGATTTCCCATCCACACGCAGGTGCCGCAGTACTGCTCTCCGTCGTAGGTCACGGGTACCTGCTCGCTCTTCTTTTGGTCCGCGCCCTCTTCTACGGGCTGCGTCTGCCCGCAGTACAGCTTGCCCATCGAGATCGTCATTTCCTTCGCTTCCTCGTTGTGGTAGCGCACCGTCACCTCGCGGCTCTGCGTCTGCAGCACAAATTCCTTCTTAACCACATAACCCGCATCCTTGAGATATTTTGCGAAGATGCAGATGCCGTTGCCGCTGATCGCCGCTTCGCCTCCGTCCGGATTATAGATCTTCACGCCCATTTTTCCGAAGATCTGCAGAGGTCCTACAAGAATACCGTCCGAGCCCGCGCCGAACTGACGGTCGCAGATATGGCGGATATCCTCCGGTTTCAGCTCATAGTCATTTTTCAGGCAATCGTAGATCAAATAATCGTTCCCAAAGCTCTGATACATGCTTAACGTCAGTTCCATGCTTTCTGACCTCCTTCTAACGGTTTGTTACAGTATACTCGCCATTTTATTCAATAAAAACTAGTATTCTGCTTTCTTTCTTGCAAATAGTGCGTTTCAGTGTTATGATACTCGCAAAATAAGCAAGGAGGTGGTGCAATGCCTTCCCTCTATCAGAAAACCGGCTACCTGAACGGCGACTTCCGCATCTTTTATCTTACCAGCGCGGAGGCACGCGATTTTCAGAGCCATTACCACGATTTTCACAAGCTTCTGCTCTTTGTGAGTGGCAGCGTGAGCTACTATATTGAGGGTGAGACATACCAGCTCCAGCCTTACGACATCGTGCTCGTACCGGCCGGGGAGGTTCATCGCCCCGTCATCCATGATGAGACGCCCTACCGACGCCTGATTATCTATCTGTCGCCGGAGCTGTTCGAGCAGTACCGATCGCTCGGCGCGGATCTCGGACGCTGCTTTTCCCTGTGCCCGACCCGCCACTCCCATGTCCTGCGCATCAGCCGTTTTCAGGAAAGCCGTCTGTATCCGCAGTACCGGGAGCTTGTAGACGCGGCGCGCGAGGAGGCTTCCGGTTCCTCCGAAGAAACTTTTGCAAATACACAGTTTGCAAATCATTCCGCGGCGGAGTCTCTTCTCTATCGTCAGTCCGTACTTTTGCAGTTTCTGATCCTCCTGAACCGCACGCTGGACGGAAACGATATCTCCTTCCCCGCCGCATCCGGTGCGAACCCGCAGGTTCTCTCGATCCTCGCCTTCATCAATGAACATCTGGCGGACGATCTCAGCGTGGACCGCATTGCGAATGCCTGCTTTCTGAACCGCTCTTATCTGATGCACCTATTCCGTCGGGAAACCGGCTACACGATCGGCTCTTATATCACGGAAAAGCGCCTGTTCGCCGCACGCACACTGATCCAATCCGGCATATCCGTGACGGACGCCTGTCTGCAGAGCGGTTTTTCCAGCTATGCCGCCTTCTACCGCGCATACCGCAAGAAATTCGGGGAGTCGCCGAAGGACTCCCGCGAAGGTCATGCCGGAATCTGACCGAAACGGTAAATTTCTGTCTTTTCAAATCCGCAAATATGAGCTATGATAAGCAGTACAAATAGATGGAGGTGTTCTCATGATTCGAATATTGGTGGATTCTTCTTCCGATTACACGGTCGATGAGATCCGGCAAAAGGGTCTCGAGCTCATCCCGATCAGCATCGCGATCGGTGAAAAGAGCTACGTGGACGGATTCGACATGGGCCGGGACGAATTTTATGAGATTCTGCAAAGCAGCAGCGATTTTCCGAAAACTTCCCAGCCCTCTCCTCAGGCGTTTCTGGATATCTTTGAGGATGTAAAGGCAAAGGGGGACGAGCTGATCTGCATCATCCTGTCATCCGAGTTGAGCGGTACGTTCCAGACGGCGCAAATGGCAAAAAATATGGTCGGATACGACAAGATCTATCTGATCGATTCACGATCCGCCACGTACACGATCAAGGTAATGGCGGATTATGCCCTGCAGTTGCGCAGCGAGGGCAAGACAGCCCCCGAGATTGTGCAGAAGATCGAGGCAGTCAAATCGCGCGTCAAGGTGTTGGCCGCGTTGAACACGCTTGAATTTCTCGGACGCGGCGGACGCATCAGCAAGACGGCGGCGGCGATCGGGGATCTCGCGAACATCAAGCCGATCATCACAGTCACCGTGGAGGGCGGGATCGCAATCCTCGGCAAATGTCTCGGCAAAAACAAGGCGATCCTGTCCATTATCAAGCGCATCGAGGAGCTGGGCGTCGACAATCGCTTCCCCGCCTATACGATCTACTCCTACGGTGACGAAAACTGCGTCGCGTTCGAGGACAAGCTGCACAAAGAGGGCATCCGCACGGCAAACCGCCTGCAGATCGGCTCCACGATCGGCACGCACATCGGACCCGGCGCGTTCGGAATCGTCTTTGTCGCCCAATCGTCATAGACTGACAGTCCTGTTTTTCAGACCATACGGAGAAATCGCGGAATCACGATTTCCCCGTATTTTTTTCTATTATTTTCTTGACATATCCAAAACTGCGTAGTAGTATCTAATTATTCCACATGTAGTTTTTAAAACTACATGTCATATTTTTAACAAATTCAGCGCATACTGATTCTATATTGAAGGAGGGATCTTTATGACAATATCACTTCGCGAACCCGGCAGCGCGATTACCCATTTTATCGGAATGCTGCTCGCTTTGCTCGCTTTTATCCCCACGCTCGCCAAGGCGTCTCTCGATGCAGGGCGCATGGGCATTTTCGCAATGGCAGTCTTCATGACGAGCATGGTGCTCCTCTACGGCGCAAGCACGCTGTACCATTCCGTCAACCTCAGCGGAAAGAAGCTGCGCGTGTTCCGCAAAATCGACCATATGATGATCTTCGTACTGATCGCGGGCTCCTACACGCCGGTCTGCCTGCTCGTCCTCGAACCGCATGCCGGAAAGCTTCTGCTGATTGCAGTCTGGGCGATCGCGGCAATCGGCATGTTAGTCAAGGCATGCTGGATCACCTGCCCGAAATGGTTCTCGTCCATTCTGTATATCGCAATGGGCTGGGCCTGCCTGTCCGTCTTCGGACAGCTCATGAGCCTGTTGAGCCGTCCGGCTTTCCTCTGGCTGCTCGCGGGCGGGATCCTGTACACGGTCGGCGGCGTGATCTACGCTCTCAAGCTCCCCGTGTTCAACAGCCTGCACAAGAATTTCGGCTCACATGAGATCTTTCATCTGTTTGTGATGGCAGGCAGCTTCTGCCACGTCGTATGCATGTACGAATACGTTATCTGAGATACGCCCCGACAAAAAACGGACCGCGCCTTTTTGGGTGGGTCTGTTTTTGTTTTGCGAATATCGGCGCACTCGCCGTCAACTGCTGAACTCTACGATCAGCATCTCCAAAACCAGCCGGGCGTCGATACGTCCGGTCTTTATGTCCTCCTCCGCTTTGACGCACTCCTCCACGATCCTACACAGCGCCTCCATCGAAAAATGCGACGCCTGCTCCAAAATGCGTTTTACGATATACGGCCCGGACGAGCCTTTCAGATTGAGCTTCTGCATGATCTCCGAATTCCCGTATCCCTGCTCCCGCAGATCCTTGGCTTGGAGCATCTGGTTGAACTGACGCGCCATCAGGCTCAGAATACGCAGCGGCTCCTCTTTGAGCGAAAGCAGGTCGTAATACAGATCCAGCGCCTTTTTCTGACGCTTCTCTGACACAGCGCGGAGCATATCAAAAACACAGTCTTCTGTCGTAGCGGTACACACCGCCTCCACATCCGCCAGCCCGATCACCTCCTGATTCAACGTATAGGAAATCAGCTTCTCAAACTCCTGCGCGATGTTTTCCATATCCTTTCCGGTCATTTCCAGAAAGCGATTCAACGCGTCCGTCTTGATCTTTTTGCGCTCTTTTTTGACGAGCCCCGCCACCCACGCTGTCAAGGTCTCCTCTTTCTGCCGTTCGAGGTTCGTCGCCCGGCCGATCTTTCCGACCGCTTTAAACAGCGCCGTGCGCTTGTCGACCTCGTCCTCCACAAAAAGCAGGATCGTCTCCTGCGGCATCCGCGGCAGATACTCCGCAAGCTCCGGACAGCTTTTCTTGAAAAATCCGCTTTCTTCGATCAGGATCAGCCTGTGATCCGCAAAAAAAGGCAGCGTATCTGCCTCGTCGATCACCTGCCGCACATCGATCCCTTTGCCCGCGTACCTCGTGAAATTCATCGTGTCGCCTTCGGGCAGGATGGCTTTCTTCAGCCTGTTCTTAAACTGATTCTTCAGATACGCCTCTTCCCCGTACAGGAGATAGACCTGTTTGAAATTTCCGGTTGAAATGTCCTGCTGGAGATTTTTCATAATAGGAAGATCCTTTCTGCCTCTGCCGTTCTGCTTCCCATTATATAGACTCTCCGCGAATTAATCAAGTCGCGCTGTTCCTTCTCTCACGCTTTTTCTTTGTCATCAGCCCGCCGATGCGTCCCGTCTCCTTCGCGGAGAGCGACTTCCATCCCTCGGTGCGGACCTTGTCAAGCAGCCCAAGCTCCTCCGCGATCTCATATTTCAACTGATCGTCCGGACTCAACTCTTCCCATTTCAGGTTTCTGTTTTTTTCCGACATAAACACGCCATACTCCTTTCCGCATATTGCACTTAGAGTATGGCCTGTTCACAGGTAAATATTCACGCGTCCGGAAATTTCCCGCGCGCCGTTCTCCGGCATGGGGCAGAAAATACGCCGCTGTCGATCGGTTCCCGAAGTCCTGCCCCTTACAGCTCCTGCGGCATCAGCAGCGCCGCGATAATATAAAAGATCACGCCCACCGACACCAGTCCGAAGATGACGAAGATCAGCCGCACGACGGTCGAATCGATCCCGAAATACTCTGCGATCCCTCCGCACACGCCGCAGATCTTACGGTCCGTACTTGATTTACACAGTTTCTTCATGGCTCTTCCTCCTTGTCTGCTTCTTTCTTGCTTTTTCCCAATTATTCCTAATCGTAGTGCGGATGCTCTTCCTCCTCATGATGAGTCGTCAGAGTCCGCGCTGCGGTTTCCTCAAACAAAAGCTCCACCGATCCGACGCCGCATTCAACCTTCAGATCCTTTGCCGCGTCGTTGTCGACCTCATAATCGCCGCCAAGTCCCGAATGCTTCTCGCCGTCGATCGCAACGTCGCCAACCCCGTATTCCACCTTGTAATTGAAGTCATCCTCTTTTCCGGCAAGCGTCAGGCAGACTTCCCCGACGCCTCCCTCTATCTTTCCTTTTTCCCGAATGTCCGCGCGAAGACTGGCCTTTCCGACACCGCATTCCAGCTTCAGCTCTTCGCATTTCAGGAAATCCCCGTCTCCTGCCATCGCGATCGTCCCTACCCCGGTATCGATATCGATTTCTTCAAGAACCTGATCACGCGGGACGTACAGCTTCAGTTTTGCCGTATTGTTTTTTGTCCTTATAAAGCTCAGGAACGGCCTGCCGCATTCGACACGGAGTTCTCCGTCGTTCAGCTTGCAGTTGAAGCGGGAAGTCAGATGTTCGCCTTCCACCTTCCATTCCTCTCCATCACAGGGAATGATCTCGCAGTCCGCCAGTCCGACCTTCAGATTTAAGGCCCTTACCCCCGTATAGCTCTGCTCAAATGTTTCTCCCTTTTCATCTGCGGTCAGAGCGCCCAATCCGTCCGCCAGCTTTCTAGCAGGACCGCCCAGATTGAATCTTCCGGCCTCGACATTCTGCACAAATTCATTGTAGTTGAAGCCGGCGCACAGGCTCGTGATTCCAAGCGCAACTCCCGAAAGGAAAAAGGCAAGAGACAGCAACAGCAATGTTTTCGTCGTCTTCTTCATGCCGCCGCACCTCCTTTGCCGAAGATCCGTCGGAACAGGCGACCGCACCATCCGCAGACGCCGCGCACCAGATTCATAAAGCCGCGGAACACTCCGGGAATCGCGATCTTCATGCCCCATCCGGACACCACGAACAGCAGCAACGCCGCCGCAAGCAGCAAAAATCCCAGACACATGAGCATCAGCCCCATCGCCGGCGCGGTCAGATTAATGATCCCGACAAATATGCACGCTACTCCCGAGACCAGAAACGCGGCCGCCGACACGAATCCGCCGAACACCAGACTGATCAGGCCGCCCAGAATGCCGATCACACAGCCGATCAGCCCGGCCACAACGGAAAATCCGGCCGACAGGATTGTCCCAGCGATCGGAAGTCCGAACACAAGAAACAGCACAAGCAGAAGAATGCCGTCCCTCTTTTTCTCCGAACCGCGTCCGGCCTCGGAGCGACCGCCCTGCCCCGCATACTTTTCCGGCGCCAGATAATCGTCGTCAAACCGCTCGTCGCGGTATCCCCTCTCCGTGAATTCGCCCGCGTCCGGATCGCCCTTTAAGCCCTCTCGAATCTCGTCCGCCACCTTCATCGGATCGCCGAGACGCTTCAAAATCTCCTCCTCACCATCCGGACCTGCCTCTGCGAAGAGATCCTGATAATAGCGCAGTACCTCCTCGCGCTCGTCCGGCGACAGATCGGAGATCAGTTCCTCCAGTTCCCTCAAAAAATTCTCCCGATTCATACTCCGCCTCCCCGGAGGATCTCGGAAATCTTTCCGGAATAGCTTTGCCATTCCGAACGGTACATATTCAACTGAGACACTCCCTGCTCCGTCACCTTGTAATATCTGCGATTGCGTCCCGCATACTCCTGATCGTACACCGAAAGACAGTTGTCTCTCTGCAGCCTCCGCAGCACCGGATACAGCGTCGACTCCGACACCTCAAGCACGCTGCGCACCTCCTGCGTGATCCGGTAACCGTACGTACCCTCCGGATCACGGGACACGACCGACAGCACAATGGCATCCAGAAGCGCGGCTCCCGTATTAAATACCATCCGCTCAAACCCTCTCTGACATATATTATTGAAACTTTAATATTATACTCTGTATAATATTGCATGTCATAATATTTGTCAAGAGAATATTTCAAAAATCTTTTTCTGACGGACAGGAACACGAGGCTACACCGGCAGACTGTCCCGCACGCACAGCGCCCCGTATCCGATCTGATTGTTCGGATACCGCGTAAAACCCGGCAGTTGCCTTGCTCCGCTGCGCAGATACGCCCGCGCTTTCTCTCCGTAGAGATACGGATCGTTGCCGTCTGTGATCCCCCACTGCATCAGCAGGGCCGCCGCCCCAGTCACAAAGGGCGCCGCAAAGGAGGTTCCCGACACGCTGACGTATCCCCCGCCGACGGCCGTCGTCGTGATATCGACGCCCGGAGCGGCCAGATCCGGCTTCGGGGAATAAGGCTCCTCCGGCCAACCCCGTCCGGAAAACGCCGCATAGGAATTGCTGCGCGCATCGTACGCGCCCACCGCGATCACGCCATAGGCTGTAGACGGATCCGTCATCGTCGCATCCGCAGACGGCTGCAGAAAACGCGTACCGTCTCCGCGCGCCCGCGCGTCGATCATCCACATCTGATATTCTCCCGTGACGATGCGGACCGGCGTCAGCAGAATACCCCAGACGCCGCTGTCGAGATATGTCTTCCCCGGGATAAAATCCAGATAGATCTCCTGTCGTCCCTGATACGGCCCCGGCTCTCCGTAATAAACCAGCAGATCGACGGTTCCGATGCGGTAACGCGCCGCTCCTGCCCCGGGACCAAGCGGCCCGACGCGCCGACCGTCCGGATGCACCAGCGTGATCTCAAATTCATCCGCATAGTCCTTCCAAATCTGAATGTTCATCGTCGTCTCGTAGTCATTGACCAGAAGCTCGATCCTCTGCGGCTGACCGGAAACAAGCCTCCCCGCGGCATGTCCGCCCGTGTTCCCCTCGTTTCCCGTGCCTGCCGCAATCACGCATCGGCCCCGATCCGCCATCCGGTTGATGTAAGTCTCGAGAAGCGTGGTGCCCCGATGCGGGCCGTACACATTGCCGATGCTGACGTTCACCGCGACCGGACGGCCGAACGCCTCCGCCTTCCGCGCCACATACTCAAACGCCTGCATCAGCTCCGTAGTGCGCGGAAATCCGTTCTCCCGCGGCGTTCCGAGCTTCACTATGATCAGGTCGCTGTCCGGCGCCATGCCCCGATACCGCCCTCCGGAAGCCCGGCCGTTCCCCGCCGCGATGCCGAGCACCTGCGTCCCGTGTCCGCTCACGTCGCGCTCCGGCACGATCTCGTATCCGTCCTCCCGGCTGCCCGTCTCCAGCGCCGCGTCGATCTCCTCACGGGTATACTCCACGCCCATCAAAAACCCTTCCGGAATGCGCCCCACGCCGATACGCTCCGAATCCCGCTCAGGCGGCAGCGATCCGCCCGTCACCCCGGGCAGGCTTCCCGTCTGATCCCACATCGCCGCAATTCTCGTACCGCCGTCCCCGTTCCGGAAATCCGGGTGAAAATAATCCACCCCGGAATCGATGACCGCCACAAGAATCCCCCGTCCCGTCAGCGAGCCGGGCCACACGGACTGCGAAGTCTGCACCGCCGAGACGCAGGACGCGGCCCGTCCGGCATCCAGCGAAAAATACAGCCGCTTCGGCATCTCCACATACTCGACCTGCGGCAGCGCCGCAAGCGCCGGGATCTCATCCTGCGGCAGCGTCACGATCGCATAACCTCCCGAGAGCTGCACGACCGCCCAATTCCGCGGAACCTGTCCCTCCAGCGTCCCGCTGTAGCGCACGATGACCTCCCACGTTTGCTCCTCCTCGTCATATCCTACCTCGAGATTTTCCGATCTCTCCCGTTCCTCCTTCGTCGCCTCCATCGCCAGATTCAGCAGATTCTCGATCTTCTGGTCCCCCTCCGCCATGACACACCCTCCGTAATACGCCTCTGTCCTATGTAGTGTATGCCCCAGCGCGCGCATTATTCCGTGTATTTCGCCTCCTCACTCCTCCAACATCGTATTGATCCTGCGGAATCCACCCTTCTCCTCCGTCTCGATATCCTCCCAGATCTGTTCCGCCAGATCGGCAAGCGTCTCATCCCCAAAGGCGATGCTGCCCCCGTAGATGCTCATCCCCTCCGCGATCGCCTGCTTCGCCTCTTTGTATTCCTCGTAGTGCTCGTCCCCCTCGTAAAAATCCTTTCCCACATCGATTCCGTACTGCTCACGAAAAAAAGCAGCAAGCTCCTCTTCGCTCTCTGCTTCCTTTTTCCCGAAAAAGACAGGGCCAAGCGCCTCGTAAAGCAGCTCCTTCTGCCGATTCGCCGTCTGCTCGTCCCTCGCAAGCAAAAAACGGCTCGACGGAGCCTGACCGTCCTTCCGATTCAGTCTTAGTTTTTTCCATTTTGCAGTATTCTGCATTTTGTTTCCCGTTCTGTCCCCCGCAACGGATAAACTTATTATGTGTTTTAATATTATCTTATTGTATCAGCACTGTCAAGTATTATTTTACACACAAAGCGACCGGACAGCATGCAGCGCACACCGTCCGGCCGCAGACAGCCGCAAGATTTTATTCATTTGGAAGCTTCCCAAAACGGACTCTCATGTAAGCTTTGATCGCCTCCATCGTCCCGTCGAAGCCCAGCCGCTCACTGTTCAGACAGAGATCGTAGTTGCGGGCGTCCGTCCACTCCTGTCCGGTGTAGTAGCGGTAGAAATCGCTGCGGTACTTGTCCGTCTTCTCGACAAACTTCTCGACATCCTTGCCGGTGAACGCGCGGCGCTCGATCGCCTGCTTCACACAGTACTCCCGCGACGCGTGGACAAACACGCTCACAACGCCCGGATTGCCCTTCAGCACATAGTCCGCGGCCCGTCCGATGATGACGCAGGACTCCTTCTCCGCCAGCTCGCGGATGATCTTCGCCTGATAATTGAACAGATTATGGTCGCTGACAAACTCCTCGCTGTCCGGCGCGATCAGCTTACCCTTGTACTCGGGCCCACGTCCCTTGCCGAAAAACAACGGCGTACGCTTCAGCTTCTCATCCGCCTGATTGAACAGGCTCTCGTTGATCCCGCTGTCGTCGGAAGCCATCTTGATGATTTCCTTCTCATAGCAGTTGATCCCGAGATCCTCCGCCAGCATATGACCGATCGTCCTTCCGCCGCTGCCAAAATGCCTCGCAATCGTCACTATCACATTCCCCATACTACACCATCCTTTCTACTCGCCGAGATACGCTTTCTTAATAGAATCATCGTTCATCAGTTCCTTCGCATCGCCCGACATCACGATCTTTCCGGTCTCAAGCACATACGCGCGGTCCGCGATCGCGAGCGCCTTCTTCGCGTTCTGCTCCACGAGCAGCACCGTCGTCCCGGCCTCGCTGACACTCTGAATGATATCAAAGATCTCGTTGACGAGGATCGGCGAGAGTCCCATCGAGGGCTCATCCATCAGAATGATACGCGGATTCGACATCAGCGCGCGCCCCATCGCCAGCATCTGCTGTTCGCCGCCCGAGAGCGTCCCTGCGAGCTGATTTTTCCGCTCTTCCAGACGCGGGAAACGCTTGTAGACCTTCTCCAGCGTCTGCTCGATCTCGCCTTTGTCGCTGCGCGTGTAAGCTCCCATTTTCAGATTCTGGTACACGGACATCTCCGCGAACACGCGCCGACCCTCCGGCACATGCGCCATCCCGAGGCTCACGATCTTGTGGGCCGGGGTTTTCGTGATGTCCTTGCCCTCAAAAATAATACTGCCCTTCTTCGGAGAGAGAAGTCCCGTCACCGTGTGGAGGATCGTCGTCTTGCCCGCGCCGTTCGCGCCGATCAGTGAGATGATCTCGCCCTCGTTGACTTCGAAGGAAATTCCCTTGATCGCTTGGATCACACCGTAATAGACCTCCAAGTCTTTTATCTCAAGCATCGCCATCGTTCATTTCCTCCTTACTCCCCGAGATACGCAGTGATGACCTGCGGATTGTTCAGCACGTCGCTCGTCTTTCCCTGCGCAAGAATCTCGCCGAAATTCAGCACACTCAGCTCTTCGCAGATCCCGGACACCAGCTTCATATCATGTTCGATCAGCAGGATCGTCATGTCAAAATGATCCCGTACGAAGCGGATCATATCCATCAGCTCCTGCGTCTCGTTCGGGTTCATGCCGGCCGCGGGCTCGTCGAGCAAAAGAAGCTTCGGATCCGTCGCCATCGCGCGCGCAATCTCAAGACGGCGCTGTTTGCCGTACGGCAGATTCGACGCCAGCGTCTCCGCTTCGGCATCCAGATCGAACACCTTTAGAAGCTCCATTGCGCGCTCATCCATCTCCCGCTCTACCTTGCGGTACGACGGCAGACGGAAGATCCCCGCCACCGTGGAATACGTGTGATGATTGTGCAGTCCCGCCTTGACGTTGTCCAGCACCGACAGCTCTTTGAAGAGCCGGATATTCTGGAACGTACGCGCGATTCCCGCCTTGCTGATCTCGATCGTCTTCTTCCCGGTGATATCCTGCCCGTCGAGCGCCACGCTCCCGGTATCCGGCTTATACACGCCGGTCAGCAGGTTGAAGATCGTCGTCTTTCCCGCGCCGTTCGGCCCGATCAGCCCGTAGAGCTGTCCCTTCTCGATCGACACGTTAAAATTGTTCACGGCGCGCAGGCCGCCAAAAGAAATTCCGAGATTGTTTACTTCCAGCATCACAGACATCCTACTCGCCCTCCTTCACTGATTTTCTGAAGAAGCGCCCGAGGTAGCGTTCCCGCCATTCCAGAGCCTTCGGCGCCCAGTTGAAGAGCATCATCGCGATCAGCACGATCGAGTAGATCAGCATACGGTAATCCGCCATAGAACGCAGCAGCTCCGGCAGAGCCGTCAGAATGACCGCCGCGATCACGGAACCGCGGATGTTTCCGATGCCGCCCAGCACCACGAATACGAGCGCCAGAATCGATGTGTTGAAATTGAACTTCGAGGCCTGCAGCGTCGCCAGATTGTGGGAGTAAAGCGCGCCCGCCACGCCTGCCAAGGCCGCCGAGATTGTGAAAGCCATCAGCTTATATTTCGTGATGTTGATCCCGATGGACTCCGCCGCGATCCGGTTGTCGCGGATCGACATGATTGCGCGCCCGTCCCTCGAGTCAATCAAATTCAATACGATAAACAGTGTGATCAGGATCAGGATCACACCGATCAGGAACGTGGACTGCTTCGCGATCCCCGTAATGCCCTGCGGCCCGCCGAGGATCATCTTGCCGTCCGGCTCCATGCCGAGGGAAAACTGATCCTTCATGGAAAAATGAAATCCATTGCTGTCTTTTCCGATGTAAAATACGTTAATCACGTTTTTGATGATCTCACCGAACGCAAGCGTCACGATCGCAAGATAGTCGCCCTTCAGGCGCAGCACCGGGATCCCGATCAGGATGCCGAACGCCGCCGCCACGAGCGCGGCAAACAGGATCGCGAGCACAAAGCGCAGCAGATCGATCGTGATTGCCTCCTGCGTACACTTGGTAAAGATCGCGCCCGCAAAGGCTCCCACGCACATAAAGCCCGCGTGTCCGAGGCTCAGCTCGCCGGAGATGCCGACAACCAGATTCAGCGAGACCGCCAAAATCACATAAACGCAGATCGGCACCAGAAGTCCCTGCATCAGACTGGACAGATGTCCCGTGCCCTGCATGATCTGTACAATGATAAACGCCGCTACGACCATCCCGTAGGTGATCAGGTTGCTTTTTAACTTTTTCTTCTTATTCATCCCATCCACCTACACTTTCTCCTGAATTTTCTTGCCGAGCAGGCCGGTCGGCTTCACGAGGAGCACCACGATCAGCACCGCGAACACGATCGCATCCGCCAACTGGGAAGAAATATACGCTTTGCTCAGGATCTCGATCACGCCGAGCACGATCCCGCCGATCATCGCTCCCGGAATCGAACCGATCCCGCCAAATACCGCGGCCACGAATGCCTTGATACCGGGCATGGAACCCGTATAAGGAGACAGAGACGGATACGAGGAGCACAGAAGCACGCCCGCGACAGCCGCGAGACCGGAACCGATCGCAAACGTCAGCGCGATCGTCCCGTTCACGTTGATCCCCATGAGCTGCGCGGCTCCCTTGTCCTCCGACACGGCCAGCATCGCCTGCCCCGCCTTTGTTTTGTTGATAAACGTCGTCAGCGCGATCATAATTACGATACAACTTGCGATCGTGACGATCGTCTCCGCCGAAATATTCAGCGTCCCGCCAGCCAGCTTCAGGTCCGGAAGCGGAACCACAGACTGGAAGCTCTTCGGATTCGGTCCGAAGATCAGGAGCACGACATTTTGCAGCAGATAACTGACACCGATCGCCGTAATCAGCACCGCCAGCGGCGAGGCAGCCCCGCGCAGCGGACGATAGGCAACCCGCTCGATCACAATTCCCAGCACTGTACATACCACGATCGCCACCAGCACTGCGATCAGCGGATTCGTACTGTAGCTCAGCACCACCGTGAGCGCCACATAGCCTCCCACCATGATGACGTCGCCGTGCGCGAAATTCAACATTCTCGCAATGCCGTAAACCATGGTATAGCCCAATGCGATTATGGCATATACACTGCCGAGACTGATGCCGTTAATCAGATAGGATAATAAACTCATATTTGCACCTCTCTATATGCGTACCTTATGGCAAAAAGGGGGTTGCTGATGTGCAACCCCCTGTCGGGTCTTAAATAAATGACTCAACTTTTTGAATTACATTCCCTTGTAAGCCCCATCCTCGATCACAACAGCCTTCGGGGACTTGGACGGCTCGCCGTCTGCAGACCATGTCATGCCCGAACCGGTCAGACCGTCAACCGTGATCTCCGTCATAGCAGCCTTCATCGCGTCGCAGATCGCGCTCGGATCCATATCCGCAGTAACGCCCGCCTGCTCCATCGCAGCCTTCATGATGTAGATGCCGTCGTAAGCGTCAGCAGCAAACTGGTTCGGCACCTCGCCGTACTGCTCCTGATACTTCGCTACAAAGTTCTTCGTCAGATCGTCCTGTGCATCCGCACTGAACGGGGTAAGAAGCATAACGCCCTCAGCCAGAGAGGTATCGAAGCCCTCCACGCCTGTCAGGATACCGTCCATGCCGTCCACGCCGAACCACATCGGAGCGTAGTCCATGGCAGCCGCCTGTGTGAATACCAGAGCAGCCTCATTATAATAGAACGGAAGGAATACCAGCTCTGCGCCCGCATCCTTTGCTTTCTGGATCTGTACCGTGAAGTCGGTCTTGCTGTCCGCGGTGAACGCTTCCTCAGAGACGATCTCGAACGGCTGATTCTCCGCCTCAGCCTTGAAGGTCGCATAGATACCGGAAGAATATACGTCGGAGCTGTCATAGATCGCAGCTACCTTCTCTGCCAGACCGTTCTCGCCGATGTACTGAGCGGAAGCCGTACCCTGAGACGGATCGGAGAAGCATACGCGGAACGCGTTGTCGCCGGCCGTGATACAGTCAACCGCGGAACCCGACGGAGTGAGCAGGAACATGTTGTCGTTCGCCGCCTCTGCCTCAACCGCGATACACGGAGCGGAAGTGACGGAACCGAGCAGCATCTGCATGCCCCAGTCCTTCAGGGTGTTGTAAGCGTTCACAGACTTCTCTGCGTCGTGCTCGTCGTCCTGCGGATTGAACTCAAGCTGCACGCCGTTCACGCCGCCGGCCTCGTTGATCTCGTCAACCGCGATCTGAGCGCCGTTCATAACGCCCATGCCGTAAGCGGCAGCAGCGCCGGTCATCGGGCCGATCCCGCCGATCTTGATCGTCGCGCCGTCCTCTGCAAAGGCAACGGTGGAAACCATCATCGCAGCCACGCATGCAACACTTGCAAGTTTCACAAATTTTTTCATAATATCTACCTCCTCTTTTTCTTCACGCGGCATGTCCCAGAATAGCGCCGCGCTCATACTGAAAATCATACTCAGTTCGCACAAATTTGTCAAGAAGTTTCACACATTTCGCAAATACATCTGTCCGCCATATGCGGATTTCAGACGATTTCCGCAATTTTCCATGGAAAACGCCGCCCGGCAGACTTTTCCGTTTTCCTGTACATATGCGGAAATCCTCTTGCCAAACGAGCCCCGATTTAATATGCCTTGCCCCAATACACCATCGTCTTCGCAGGCTTTCCGCAAAAAACGCAGGTGTCCGCAAGCTTCTCCTGCTGAAACGGCATGCACCGGGAGGTCACGCCGATCTCTTCCTTGATGGCCTCCTCGCATTCCTGACAGCCGCACCACATTGCCTTGATAAAGCCGGGCTTGTTGTCCGCAATGTCCTTGAATTCTTCCTTCGTCACCGCCGTATAGGTGTGCGCGTCACGATGCTTTGTCGCCCGCTCCAGCATCTCGTTCTGCATCGTCTCCAGCACCCGCGGCATCTCCGCCACCAGATCCATGACCTTCGTCGAGATCACCGTCTTCTCGCCGGTATCACGGCGCACGAGCACCGCCTGTCCCGCCTCGATGTCCTTCGGCCCCAGCTCGAGGCGCAGCGGAATCCCGCGCATCTCCTGCTCGGCGAATTTCCATCCCGGACTCTTCTCCGAATCATCCACCTTCACGCGGAAACCGGCGCTCGTCAGCGCGTTCTTCAGCTCGTTAGCCATTTCGAGCACGCCCTCCTGCTGCTGGCGGATCGGAACGATCATGATCTGTGTCGGAGCAATCTTCGGCGGAAGCACCAGTCCGCTGTCGTCGCCGTGCACCATGATGATGGCGCCGATGATGCGCGTGGAAAGTCCCCACGAGGTCTGATGAACATATTTCAGCGTGTTATCTTTATCCGCGTACTGAATCTCAAAGGCTTTCGCAAAGCCGTCGCCGAAATTGTGGCTCGTGCCGGACTGCAGCGCCTTGCCGTCGTGCATCAGCGCCTCGATCGTGTACGTCGCCTCGGCTCCCGCAAATTTTTCCTTGTCCGTCTTGCGCCCGCGGATCACCGGGATCGCCAGCACTTCCTCGCAAAAGTCCGCGTAGACGTTCAACATCTGCTGCGTGCGCGCCTCCGCCTCCTCGGCGGTCGCATGCGCGGTGTGTCCCTCCTGCCACAAAAACTCCCGCGAGCGCAGGAACGGACGCGTCGTCTTCTCCCAGCGCACCACGGAACACCACTGATTGTATACCTTCGGCAGATCGCGGTAAGAATGTACGTCGTTCGCATAAAAATCGCAGAACAATGTCTCCGACGTCGGACGCACGCACATCCGCTCCTGCAGCGGCTCCAGTCCGCCGTGCGTCACCCATGCCACCTCCGGCGCAAAGCCCTCCACATGATCCTTCTCCTTCTGGAGCAGGCTCTCCGGAATAAAGATCGGCAGGTATACGTTCTCCACACCGGTCTCCTTGAACCGGCGATCCAGCTCATGCTGGATGTTCTCCCACAGCGCATATCCCGCCGGCTTAATCACCATGCAGCCCTTCACGCTCGTGTAATCGATGAGCTCCGCCTTCTTCACGACGTCCGTGTACCACTGCGCGAAATCCTCCTCCATGGAAGTAATCGCTTCTACAAGCTTCTTTTCCTTCGCCATTGTATTTTCCTCCTTCTTATTGATTCGAGCCGTGCCGATTGATTCAAGCCGTGCCGACCTCGATTTTGCTTCACCTCATTGCCAACGCGAAAAAAATCGCCGGTCTCCTGATCCCGCAAGGGACCGGAATACCGGCGGTACCACCCTCATTGACAGCCTGCGCTGTCCTCTCATCTCCCGTTAACGCCGGAATACGCCGCGGTTTCCCGCGAAAGCTCCAAAGCCGGTTCATCCCCGCTGCCTGAGACCTCGCACCGCCCGGTCCCTCTCTGAAAGGCGCTCTGAGACTACTAATCTTCTTCTCAGCCTGATTATTGCCTATTTTATGCGCATCGCTATAGTTTTGTCAAGCGGTTCTCATCGGAAAATAAATAATTAATTTTTTATGATTTTATAAAATAGAGATGCAAATACAACTCAATTTTGTTATAATTAAAACAAAACTGCGAAAGGAGAGAACGCCATGGCATCTGTTCCGGTAAATATCCGCCCTGAAATTATTCATTGGGCATTACGTCAGACTCAAAAAGAAAAGCTCGGCGATAAATTGATGGACAACATAGCCAAATGGCTCAACGGGACAAAAACACCAACCTTTCGTCAAATAGAAGATTTCAGCAAAAAAGCGAATATTCCTTTGGGATACTTTTTCCTGCAGACTCCCCCTGTTGAACAAATTGACTTATTGGAATTTCGCACGATAAACAGTGTTCAAATGACAAATCCCAGTCGTAATTTCATCGATACCGTCCATGAAATGCAAACTGTGCAGGATTGGATGATATCTTACCGACAGGATTTTGGGTTCGAAAAGCTATCCGTTGTCGGATGCATGAAAAATGTTCAGAATATTGACAGTATTGCACGCCGGATTCGAAGCGATCTGAATCTGAGCAGTACATGGTCCAAACAAAGCTCTGATTCCCGTGTAGCTTTTAAGCATATTCGAAGCCAGTTAGAATTGTGCGGTGTTGTTGTAATGGTAAATGGCATCGTTGGGCAAAACACACACCGCTCTTTGAATACAGATGAATTCCGTGCATTCGCAATGGTAAATCAATGGGCCCCTCTCATTTTCATTAATGCCGCGGATTCGGCCGGTGCAAGATTGTTTTCTTTGTTGCATGAAACAGTTCATATCTGGCTTGGGGAAAATGACCTGTTCAATGACAGAAAATACCGTTTATCCGGTGTCAGCGATACAGAAGTACTATGTAATGCCGTGACTGCTGAATTGCTAATCCCCAGAAATATTTTTCTGGAAAATTGGGCTATGTCCGATGATGATCCGTATACAAAAATCAGGGAAATTGCAAAAGAATTTCGTTGTGGAGAGGTTGTAGTTGCCCGAAGAGCATATGATGCCAGAAAAATAGAAAAAAATACTTACAATCAGATTGTGCAGAACGCAATCGAAAATTACAACGAGCAAAAGCAACAAAAAAGTGCTGGCGGTAATTACTACTATACAAAAGGGGCTCGTCTTGATAGTTGTTTTGTAAAAGCATTGTGTGAAAGTATCCGTGCAGGCAGAACTACCTATACCGAAGCATACCGCCTGACTAACACCAGCCGAAAAACATTTTCTGAGGTGGTACATTGTCTGGGAGGTATAGAATGACAGAAAAATTTTTGCTCGACACCAACTCCTTCGTAACCCCATATCGCCAGTATTACGCCTTTGATCTGATTCCTGCTTACTGGAAGGAATTAGCAAAAAGCACACATTCAGGCAATCTGATACTGCTTGATATGGTAAAAGAAGAAATCGATAAAGGAAAAGATCCTTTGTCCCAATGGTTAAATGAGCAAACAGGTTTTATCATCTGTAATCATGTATCCCCGGAGATTATCCTCAAATATCAGGAAATCCTGCAGTACATACAGACCTGCGGACTCTACAAGGAACAGGCATTACAACAATGGGCTGCCGGCAATGCTGCTGACCCATGGCTGATCGCCGCCGCTGCGGTAAATAAATATACCCTTATTACGGCAGAAGTGCCATCAGGTGGATTAAGTATAAAAACACCAAATAAATATGCTAAAATACCGGACGTGGCAAACGCTTTCGGAGTCAAAACCAGCGATTTGTACTATATGATGCGACAACTTGGAATTATAATATAACCATTTCTAATTTCTTTTGCGGAGGACGCCATGAAAATTCTCGGACTGCAAAAACTGACGCTTTTGGACTTCCCGGGCCGCGTCGCCGCGATCGTATTTACGGGCGGCTGCAATTTCCGCTGCCCGTTCTGTCAGAACAGCTCCCTCGTGCTCGCACCGCAGACAGTGCCGGAGATCAGCGAGGAGGAGTTCCGCCAATTCCTGCGCAAAAGGCAGGGACTTTTGGACGGCATCTGTGTGACCGGCGGCGAACCGACGCTGCACGCCGATCTGCCGGAATTTCTCGCCTCCGTCAAGGACGCCGGATATCTTGTCAAGCTCGATACGAACGGTACGCACCCGGACATGCTGGAATCTCTCCTCTCGGACGGGCTTCTTGATTATGTCGCAATGGACATCAAGGCCGGGCCGGAGAATTACGCGCAGGTGTGCGGACTTGAGGCTTTGTCCGGCCCGACGTCCTCCGAAACAACAAAACATCTCCTCTCGGACGTGCGCCGCTCCGTCGAGCTTTTGTTGAACTCCGGGATCGAATACGAATTCCGCACGACCGTCGTAAAGGGACTGCACTCGGCAAGGGATTTTGAGGAGATCGCCTCGTGGCTTTCGGGCTGCCGCGCTTACTTTCTGCAATCCTTCCGCGACTGTCCGGAGGTGCTTCTGGAAAATCACCCGTTCTCCTCATTCTCCGAGGAAGAAATGAGGGATTTTCTGACAATCATACAAAGAAAGATCCCTCAGGCTTCCCTGAGGGGTCTGTAACACTTTCTCTGCTCTGTAACTTCTATGTATGCTCCAGCTCGCGGCACCAATATCCAAAAATCTGGCCGCAGTCTCTTCGCGAGGACTCCCGGAATTGCTCATAGCCGAACATTCGCGCCATATAAGTCTCCTGTGGATTGCGCACGCCCGGCACTCCCAACAGATACACTCCTTTCGCATCCTTTCCGAGCAGCAGATGCCGATACTGGTAAAAACCGTGCTGCAGGAAGCTACTCCGCCCCACGTTCCAATTCTCCTGCTGCATCCGAACAATATCGCACGGCAGGATCATAACACAGCGATTGATCTCCCCATCAGAAAACGGTTGAAACGAAGTTCTCTTCCGGAATATCTCATCGATGACCGCATTCTCCGGTCCCGACCTATCTGTCTCCGGGCACTCCTGTGTCGTCATATTCGTCTCCGGGCATTCCTGCCCCGGCCTGTCTGTCTCCGGGCACTCCTGTGTCGACCTATCCGCCTCCGGATATTCCTGTCTTGACATATCTGTCTTGGAGCATCCCTGTATTGGCCCATCCGCTTTCGGACACCCCTGTCCGGCGCCAACATCTGCGGTCGCAAGAGATCCCTCCTCCTGCGAAATATCCTCTCCGATACCAAGCGTCTCTGACTGCCTTGAAACGCCTTCTTCGAGATCGAACATCCCCGCTTCCCCCGAAACATCCTCCCCGGTTCCGGAAATCTCAGGTGTACCCTGCTCTCCCGAAGCATCCTCCCCGTCATCGGAGATCTCAGGTGTCTCCCGCTCTCCTGAATCATCTTCTCCCACCTCAGAGAGCTCAGACATATCCTGCTCTCCCGGACCGTTTTCCCCGATATCGGGCGTCTCCGTCGAGGCCTCCGTCACGAAGCGCCCCGTCTCAAGCTCCTCGTCGTCCCAGACCGTGATAAACCGCCTGCCATCGCTGCTCTCGATCCAGATCCCCGCGAGGTCGTCCAGTCCGTAGCTTCCGCCTCCGACCGGCGCATCAGCGCGAAACGCCCATTCCTCCGCAATCTGCTGTACCGGCCGTATCTCTCCCAGAAGAATTCCCAGAAGACGTTCCGACTCACGCACAAATCCATACACATGTACGGAAGACCCGGATCCCGGTCCCTCGGTGAGTCGAAGCAGGATCCTCCACATTCCGTTGCGCAGCTCAACCTTCGCAAAGCCCGCGTTTTTCTGTTTTCTTCCGTCTATATATTCGTAAAAATAAGAAACGAACCGTCTGTACTCCGACATCGGCATTCACACCCCTCCGCATCCTTCACATAATAATATATGCGGTCCCGGACATGTTCATGCCTAAATCTTATATTATATGTTTCCCTGTTTCCGTTCACTGCGGATCTGAAGGTTGGTCCGCGTCTGCCCCGGCGGCATCCTTTCGCAGATACGGAATCCCGAACCAGAATTCCACGCCTTTTTCCTTGTTCTCAACTCCGCACTCGCCGCCGTGCTGCGATACGATGCTCTTCACAATGTACAGGCCGAGCCCCGTGCCTCTCTCATTCTCCCGTCCGATCACACTGCCCTGATAAAAGCTGTTCCAGAGCATATCGATGTCCTCCTCGGCGACCCTTTCTCCCTCATTGTACACGGAGAAAATGACGTATTTTTTGTTTCGGGTGACCGATATGCTCACCGTACTGCCCTCCGGCGCGTACCGGTACGCGTTCATCAGGAAATTGTTGACCGCCCTGCGCAGATTTTCCGCGTTTCCCTTCACCGTGCAGTCCGACGACTTGTGCAGTTCGATCCCGATCTGTTTCTTCGCAAACAGCGCCGAGAAATCTCTTGCCGCCGCGTCGGCGATGTTCCCCATCTCCAGCGGCTCTATCGGCAGCTCCTCGATGCCCTCCTCCACCGAAAAGATCTGCAGCATGCTGGACAGCATTTCGTTCATCCTCTGGACTTCCTCCATCGCGGAATCACAGTACTGCTGTCTTTTTTCGGCGTCCTGCGCGATGGACAGCATCTCCATCTGTCCGGAAATGATCGCAAGCGGAGTCTTCAGTTCGTGCGAGACATTGTTCACGAACCGTTTTCTGTGCTGCTCGAGCTCCGCCCTGCGCTGATTGTCCTGCTGCAACAGTTGATTGTACGTCTCCAGATCCTGAATATAGCTTTGGATCTGGCCCGACATCTCATTGATCCCGGCTCCAAGCTCGTTGAGCTCCCGATATTTCGTCGTCTCCGAAACCTTCTCCGAAAAATCCTTGTCCGCGATCTTTCTCGCCACTCTGGCCGCATTCTCGACCGGTCGGCCTATACTCTTCGCAAGGATGCGCACACAGATCGTCCCGAAAACAAGAAAAACAGCAATCACGAGAAACAGCAGGCTTCGCGCGTAAGCCGTGGTCCGGTTGATTGCGCCGGAGGATTGCGTCACCATGATATAATACCTGTCACCGTCCTGCACATGGATCCCTCGCAGAACCACCCTGCCGCCGAAATCATTCTTCTCGTATTTTGCCGCCGCGTTTTCTTGGTACCGCGCGATCCATTTCTGGGAAAGATCCTCATCCCCGCTGCCGGAACCGGTATGTTCGGACTTGTTTGTCGCGTACAGCAGATCGAAATTCTTATCCCTGATCCGGAATCTGAGGTTGTTGTTTTCGTATGGCTCCAAAAGGCTGTCTGAGGATTCTTCCCACTCGTCCTCCCCCGCCATGTCCTTGATCCGGTTTTCCTTCTCGCAAAGCGCCGGGATGTCTTCATCCAGCAGAAGCTCATAGACCTCGTCGAGCATTCTGCACTGTTCCCGAATATAGAGCTGTCTCGATATCCCGGAATAAAGAATCCCGATGCCGCCCGACACCGCCGTGAGAAGGCCCACCAGAATAACAAGCAGGCGTCCGCTAATTGTCTTCATCTTCCTTTACCTCGAAGCGATACCCGATTCCGTATATCGTGTCAATGTATTTCCCGTATTTTCCGAGCTTCAGCCGAATCTGCTTCACGATCGTATCAACCGACCGGTCCGTCCCGCTGTAATCAATCCCCCAGATCTCGTCCAGAAAGCGGTCTCTCTTCAGGACAATCTTCTCATTGTCCATGAAGAAACGCAGCACCTCGTATTCCCGCGGTGTGAGCGGAATAAGCTGTCCGTTCAGAAAGATCTTGTGCGCCTTGTCGTCAATCGAGAGCGCCCCGTACGATTTTCTGCGGATCGCTCCGCTCGTCCTCCTCAGCAGCGCCTCGATGTGCGCTTTCAGCACAGAGAGCAAAAACGGCTTCACCAGATAATCGTCCGCCCCGAGGGAAAATCCCCGAAGCTGATCCTCCTCACTGCATTTCGCGGTGAGGATTATGACCGGGACGTTTGATTTTTCGCGAATCCGGCTCAGCACGTCGAACCCGTTCATAATCGGAAGCATGAGATCGAGCAAAACCAGATCCGGCCATTCGTCCTCGCGCGACCCGAACATGCGCAGCGCTTCTATCCCGTTCAGGGCCTCCATCGTCGTGTAACCGCTTAGCTGAAGGTATTCCTGTATCGTGCTGCAGAGCTTTTCTTCATCCTCCACTACCATGATTCGTATTTTCCTGTTCGCCGCTCTCTCTTCCATCCGACATTTCCTCTCTGAACCTGCTGTTATCTTCCCACTGAAATAACAATCTATGTAACTAATATTAAAACTTTTGTCACTTCTTTGTAAATAATTAATCATATCAATGTGATGGAAATGTGTTGTCTCTGAGTAGGTTTCCTCAAGATCGGAAAAGAAAAAGGGCTGTTTTCGGCAGCCCTTTTTGACAGAAAATCCGTCCCATCAATATTCCTCGTATTTGACGCTCCCGTCCGAATACGTGACCTCGTAATATCCGTGGCCGCTTCCGTCGCAGTCGTCAAATTTCTGACGCTTCACCTCGGTGACTCCGCTTCCGCCGCTCGACTGCTGTGCCGCCGCAGCCGCCGCTGCTGCAGCAGCCTGCTGGCGGATCTGCTCACGCACGGCTTCCTCCGTCTTCACCGCCGCGATCGCTTCCTGCTCGTCCTCGCTGATGCATTTGCGCACAGTGTAGCCGGTCACATCGTCCTTCTTCACCACATAGTGCGTAGCCGTCTCGCCCAGCACCTCGATCGCATCCCCGCGGCTGATCACGCCGAGGATCTCCGCCTCATCGTTCGGCTCGCTGCGAATATAGACGTCGTCCACCGCGAAAAGCTCCGCGGGCTCCTTGTAGGTGAGTTCTCCGGTCTGTCCGACCCTGCGCTCCTTCCCGGAGGTAAGGCTCGTGTAATTGATAAACGCAAACGCGCCGTCCGTCACGAGCTCCGGCTCGGACATCGCCTCATACGGAACATTCAGGAACTCGTACTGCTGTCCGTCGTCCGCGATCATCACCACGTTAATCAGCGTCTCATCCTCCTGCACCTCCACGGATGCAGACCGGATCGGCAACTGCGCCGTATTTTTAATCTCTACCGGATCTTTTCCTTCAATCGTCAGAGTGATCGTCTCCAGAATCTCCGCGTTCTCTGCCGTATCGGCTGCCGCTTCCGCAGCGGTAACGGACTCGGACATACCCTCTGTCTCGTCCGCAAGGGCAGAGCCTGCCATTCCCATGCAAAGCGCCGCAGCGATCCCCAACATAATTCCCATTCTTTTTTTCATAATTGTTCCTCCACCTTTCCTGTATTGCTTTTCGTGCATTTATATCATGGCCGCTTTCGCGAACCGCAATGCCTTTTCCATGGATCAGATCATGCCGATCTCCGACTGATATACCCGTGTAAGCTTCCCGTCGGTATCCACATAGAGCTCCGCCGTGATCTCCTCATCCTCAAGCCTGCCCTTCTCGATATACACCGCATAGCCGCAGTCCGTCTCAAAGCCGTCTTCCCCGACGTTCACAGGAAACGCCTCGTAGGTATTCTCGCCGTCCACACAGAGATAAATCCGGGATTCCGTTTCGATGTAGGACGCATCGATCACCCCGCCGAGCTTGAAAAACAGTCCCTCGTCCGACGCCTCGCAGGTCGTCTCCCCCGGCGAGGACGCACAATCCTGCGCCTGCAAAATCGCAATCTCACGCTCCGGCGACTGGAACACCGGCGGATTCTTGCTCATATCCGGCAGAAAGCGCTCCGCGCGCTCTACGACGACCGTGTCCGCGTTACAGAAAAACATGTCGTCGACATAGTACGGGACGCCTCTGGAAAACTCCGCGTTCGCAAACTCCTGCGCCATGAACGGAAGCAGCGCGTTACCGAACGAATCCCGGTACATCAGAAGACCACCCTCTGCGTCCGCCCGGCTCGTGTCGATCAGCGGATCAAACGTGCTCTCGATCTCGGTGAGATATTCGTAAGTAAACGGTTCGTCATAGTAGATCTCGTCCTCCGGCGTGACCGCCGACGGGTACAGCATCGCGTCCAGATCGCCCTCATAGTCCGTGCGCACCGTATAGTCCGCCTCCTCATAGGAGCGGTGATCCTTGCCGAGTCTGTCCAGAAGCGTCTCGGCCGCAAGCGCGGCTCCCTTGTTGTTCCAGTGGGAATCTCTCGCGTGGTACAGGACCTCATCTTGCTCCTCGAAAACACTGTACAGATCCGCGTAATTGACGCCCTGCTCTTCGAGAACGGGCCGCAGGCGGTCGATGCTGTGCGTATCGCTCACCTTCGTCCGATAATAATACGGCATGTGCTCCGGGTAGAGCGAATTCTTGTTGGGCGCAACCGTGAACAAAAACGTCCGGCCCGCATTTTCGACATATTCCTGCATCATGCCAAGCGAATGGGCAATATTGAAAATTCCTCTGTCGCTCAAAACCTCGCTTCCGAGATAATCATCCAGCGAATCCATGTAATAGAGCCACCCGTCGGTGCCCTTGATCACGCCGTCCTCCGTCGAGACGCCAAACAACCGGCCCCTCAACTGCGCGTCCGCCGTCACCATCTCCTGACGGTAGGCAAAATGCTCCTCGAACCAGTCTCCCGCCTCGGACAGAAATTCCTTATTCCATCCGTCCTCCGACCTGAGTTCCGGAAATTCCGAAAGCCTCCGATTCTCCGAGGACGCCTTACCCTTGTACCACAGAAGCCCCGCAAGCGGAACCACGCAGGCCGCGAGCGCAAGAGACAGATAAATTGTCATCCAAAGTTTTTTCATCGCAAAACCTCATCTCAGAACCGGAAATAGATAAACGGATTGTATGTGCTTCCCGACAGGCTCAGGATACACAGGACAAGCCCCGCCAGACTGGCGACCCATGCAAACGGTTCGTATCCCCTGCATTTCTCCATGCAGCGCCTGACCGGCGCAGACGCGACGGCGCAGACTGCCAGAACCGTCAGATACAGCGGCGTCAACTGCCGCACCGCAAGGCTCATCGCTGCAGGCTCAAAGTGAAAACCCGTAAACATCTCGCGGATAAAATACAACCCCTGTCCCATCGTATCGGCACGGAAGATCACGAAACCGACCGTCACGACCAGCAATGCGTAGACATGTCCCGCCGCCCGCAGCGCCGCGTCCCGCACGCTGTTTTTTTTCGACAGGTCTGTCCCTTTTTCGCCGGATCTCTGCCGGGGCAGATATTCCTCAAGCATCAGGAAAAAGCCATGGTACAGTCCCCAGACCACGAACGTCACATTGGCTCCGTGCCAGAGCCCGGTGCAGAAAAACACGATAAACTTGTTGAGCACCGTACGCGCGCGGCCTTTTCGATTGCCGCCGAGCGGGAAATACAGATACTCCCGGAACCAGCCGGACAGCGACATGTGCCACCGCCGCCAAAATTCCCGGATGCTGCCCGCCGCATACGGATATTGGAAATTCTCCCGGAAATGGAAGCCGAACATCTCCCCCATGCCAAGCGCCATATCGCTGTATCCGCTGAAGTCAAAATAGATCTGGAACAGATACGACACCGCCGCGATCCACGCCGTCAGGATATTGATGCTTCCCATATCCGCCGCAAAAAGCGTATCCGCAGTCAGCGCCATCACGTTGGAGAGCAGGACCTTCTTGGACAGCCCGGCAACGAATCTGCGCATGCCGCGCGCGGCGTCCTCCGCCGTCGCATGGCGGTCGTCGATCTCCTTCTCGATGTCGTGGTATTTCACGATCGGTCCTGCGATCAACTGCGGGAAAAACGATATGTACAGAAGCACCTTCGCGTAATTTTTCTGCGCCTGCACGCCGCCGCGATAAACGTCTATGACGTAAGACAAGGCTTGGAAGGTAAAGAAAGAAATTCCGATCGGAAGCGCGATCTGAGGCACGGGAAGCCGTACCAGTCCCGTCGAGTTGACGAGCTCCGCCAAGAATCCGGCATACTTGAATACGCCAAGCAGCCCGAGATTCAACACCACGGCGATCGCCACGCCCGCCCGCTTCAACGCGGGACGACTGACCATCAGTCCCATGACGTAATTCATCAGAGACGATGCGATCATCAGACAGACATAGACGGGCTCGCCGTATGCATAGAACACAAGGCTCGCCACGATCAGAAGCGCGTTTTTCAATTTTATTCCCGGCAGGATCCGATGAAGCAGGAACACCGCCGGGAGGAATATGCTTAAAAATGTTATTGAGCTAAAGACCAAGTCTGCGCCCTCTCAATCGTTCGTAGTCCATTACCACTAGATTATAGTCAGTTTTGCAACATCGGTCAAGAGGGCGTCGCATTCATTCTGCTTTATATTTTCACATGCGCAAACGAATATCCCCACGAGAACGCCGCCCGATAACCCGGAGCCGCGCTGTAGTCCGTCCCGTAATACTTGTATTTTGTATTGCGGTATTCCTCGGGATCGTAGACCAACCCGTCGATCTCCGTCCAGCCGTGGCCCGTGCTGTTGCAGGCGTACACGTTTGTGTAGCCGCACGCCTTCGCCAGAAACGCGAACGCGGCCGCATAGCTGAAGCAGTTGCCGCTTCCGTCCAGAAACATATCGTTCGCATACACCACCGGCCAGTCGTCCCCGCAGTAATGCGGCGTCCTCGGCCTGCGGCCCGTGTAGGTCTTCATCACATAGTCGAAGCAGACTCTCAGCTTCTGCTCCTTCGTCATCTTGTCCGTCGTGATCTTCGCGACGATTGCCTGCGCGCGGCGCTCCGTCTTCGTCTTCGCCGAACCGGTCTTGTCCGCGCTTCGGCTCGCATTGACCGTCTTCGCAGGGTTCAGAACCCCTTTTTCATTGAAAAAGTAACAGATCTTCCCGAAAATCTGCCACCCGGTCACCATCTGGCCGGCCGCGCTTCCCGACGGGGTGAAATAATACTTTTTCTTCTTAATCGTCTTCCATCCGGTCGCCATCTGACCCTTCTGCTTCCCGGACTTCTCGAAATAATATGTCTTGCCGCCGATCGTCTTCCAGTCCGTCGCCATCTGGCCCTTTTTCTGTCCGACCTTACCGGCCTTTTCAAAATAATACCGCTTGCCGCCGATCATCTTCCACCCGGTCGCCATCTGGCCTTTCTGCTTCCCGGACTTCTCGAAATAATACGTCTTGCCGTCGATCGTCTTCCAGCCTGTCACCTTTTTGCCCTTGGCATTGCAATAAAAACCCTTTCCGTTTTTCTCCTTCCAGCCGGCTTTTGACGCGCTCTCTCCGGCGTCCGCCCCGGCCTCCGTCTCCGCTGCAGGTGTGTTCTCCGCCGCAGATACGGCTTTTCCCGCGAATACTTCTGCAAATAACACCATTGCAAGCAAAAGCAGGAAAACAGAAAATCTTTTTCTCGTCTCGGTCATGTGTCCCGCCTCCTTCTCCGCCCTTTAGTTTAGTCTCTTTTGCCCGCAGCGTCAAGCATCCGCGGCGCCTGCTTTATGCAAAAAAGATGTCCCGGAGTACAAGCGCTCCGGAACATCTCTTGCTTTTATTCTCTATGCCTTACAGAACGATGCCCTGCGCCATCATAGCGTCCGCAACCTTCTCGAAGCCGGCGATGTTCGCGCCGGTCACGTAGTTGCCTTCCACGCCGTAGCGCTTCGCAGCATCGGAGATCTTTGCGTAGATGTCGTTCATCATCTGCTTGAGCTTCGCGTCAACCTCCTCGAAGGTCCAGCTCAGTCTCTGGCTGTTCTGGCACATCTCAAGCGCGGAGGTACCCACGCCGCCCGCGTTGGACGCCTTGCCCGGCAGGAAGAGCATGCCTTCCGCAAGGAAGAAGTCCGTCGCCTCGCGCGTGCTCGGCATGTTCGCGCCCTCGGCTACTGCTACACAGCCGTTTGCTTTCAGCGTCTTCGCGTCATCCAGATTCAGCTCGTTCTGCGTTGCGCACGGAAGAGCGATGTCGCACTTGATGCTCCAGATGCCCTTGCCCTCGGTATATACAGAGCCCGGAACCGCGTCCGCGTACTCTTTGATCCTGCCGCGGCGCACTTCCTTGATGTCCTTCACTACGTCGAGATTGATGCCGTTCGCATCGTAGATGTAGCCGTTGGAATCGCTCATCGCAACTACCTTCGCGCCGAGCTGCTGAGCCTTCTCCGTCGCGTAGATCGCCACATTGCCGGAACCGGACACTACGACGGTCTTGCCTGCGAGGTCGATCTTGTGATCCTTCAGCATTGCGTCAAGGATATAAACCAGCCCGTAGCCTGTCGCCTGTGTACGTACCAGAGAACCGCCCCAAGTCAGGCCCTTGCCTGTCAGCACGCCCTCGTACAGACCTTTCAGTCTCTTGTACTGGCCGTACATGAAACCGATCTCTCTTCCGCCTACGCCGATGTCGCCGGCCGGAACGTCCTGATCAGCCCCGATGTACTTGGAAAGCTCGGTCATGAAGCTCTGGCAGAACGCCATCACCTCGCGGTCGGATTTGCCCTTCGGATCGAAGTTGGAACCGCCCTTGCCGCCGCCGATCGGAAGTCCCGTCAGAGAATTCTTGAAGATCTGCTCGAAGCCGAGGAACTTCAGGATACCCTGATTCACGGACGGATGGAAACGCAGTCCTCCCTTGTACGGACCGATCGCGCTGTTGAACTGTACGCGGTAGCCCTTGTTGACCTGCACCTTGCCGTTGTCGTCCACCCACGGAACCTTGAAGGAGATGATCCTCTCCGGCTCAACAAGGCGCTCGAGCAGGCTTACTGCACGATATTTCTCTTCGTTTGCATCGATTACCAGTTTCAGGGAATCAAGCACTTCCTTGACCGCCTGATGGAACTCCGGCTCGCCCGGGTTCTGCGCTACGACGCGCTCATAGATCTCTTCTGTGTAAGACATTCGATATTGGCCCCCTTGCCTGAAATAGATTTGAATTGTACATTTGTGCGCTCACGGCACACATCTTGTGTATTATACAACGTCGCATCGCATTTGGCAACAAAAAAATTTAGCTGTGCAGTGAGATAAAGTGTGGCAATCCCGGAGATTGTGAATACGGACGCAAAAATCGACAAGGACATCTCCGGGTGGACACCCCTATAGGTCCTTCCCGGAGACGCCTTGCCGATTTTCGCTGTTCACCACATATCTTGGCTGGACATCTTCATAGGTCCTTCCCGGAGACGCCTTGCCGATTTTCGCTGTGTTGTATATGATCCGATCAGACGTCTCTATGGATCCTTCTCAGAGACATCTTGTCGGTTTGAGCTGTGTTGCATATATCCTGACTGGGCATCTTTATGGGTCTCTCTCAGAGACGCCTTGCCGATTTTTGATGTTCACTCTTGATCGGGGGAGCTGCCGAGCGTCATGTTCAGCTTTGTCTCTGTGTATTCGTTTTCGTTGGAGCGGCTGACCGTGATGGTGACTTCCTCACCGGCCGCGTAGTATGCAAGCTTCTCCCGCAGGTCGTCCATTGAGGTGACTTCCTCGCCGTCAAATTTGACGATGATGTCTCCCTTCTTCATGCCTGCCGCTTCTGCCGGGCTTCCGTCGGCAATTTCCTCGACAAAGATTCCTTCCGGAATACCGTAGAGGTATGTGAGCTCATCGGAGATTTCCTTGCCGGAGAAGCCGATGTACGCGCTCTGGTCCTCATCCACGACCTCAGTCCTCGTCTTCTTGTTCATCAGATCCTCCAAGATCGACTTTGCATAGGAGATCGGGATTGCATAGCCCATGCCCTCAACGCCCGCAGACGCTACCTTCGCGGAGTTGATGCCGACCACATGTCCTTTCATGTCAAGCATTGCGCCGCCGCTGTTGCCGCCGTTGATCGCCGCATCCGTCTGGATCAGCTTCGTGTTGTCGTAGCCCTCCAGCTTGATCGTGCGGTTCAAAGCGCTCACGATACCGGTCGTCACAGACTGACCGTAGCCGAGCGCATTACCGATGCACACCACCTGCTGCCCGACGACCAGATCATCCGAATCGCCGATCTTCGCGACCTTGATCTTGGAGAGCGTGTCATCCGGAATATCGGAAAGCGCCACCGAGACGACCGCCAGATCGTTGTCGTCATCCGAACCCTTTACGGACGCCTTGCACATCTCGTCGTCCACAAAACCAACCGTAAGCTCCGTCGCCCCGTCTATGACATGGAAGTTCGTCGCGATCAGCAGCTCGCTGTCGTTCTGTCCGATGATGATGCCCGAGCCGCGGCTCTCGCTCTCATACGTGTAGGTCTTGCCTCTGCCGTCGCCCCAGCCGAAGCCGTACATGCCGTACATACCGAACAGATCCTGCACCTCCTGCACCGATTTGTTTGTGATGGACACGACCGCCGGCTGAACCTCGCGCGCCACATCCTCTACGCCGGTGATCGCGCCGGTCGCCTGCACCTCGCCGCCATCCACCTCGGCCTCTTCTACTTTGCCTTCGCTCGCCTCGTCTTCGTCGTCCTCTGCAGTCGACAGGAGCATGTACTCTCCGCTCCCCTTTTGCGCGTCTTCTTTATCGTCAAAACCTGCCAGCCCGGCAACGGCGCCTGCCGTCAGCACTCCCGCGCACAACAATGTGATCAATGTTTTCTTCTTCATAATGATTCCTCCTTTATTCTCTACCCTGCGAGTTCTGCAGTTACCTTTTCTTTTCTTTTTACAACTCGCAGTATAAGAGTTTCCTTTGACGGATCTGTGACAAATTTATGGTAAATCTGTGAACAAAATCAATCCGAACCATGTCACGATGTTCCTGCCGTTTTCAAACTCGATGCCGGCTTTTTCCGCCAAGGAGGGGACGACGATCCCGTACCCTTCGATGCAGGGGATCATGTCCTTCGGATATCTGCAGGGGCCGTCCGGATACGCGCATTTTTCGCAGCGCGCGCAGGAGTCGCCGGAGAGCGCCAGCGTCTCCAGTCCGCATTCCCGAAAAAGTCCTCGTATCTGTCCCGTGACCTCTTCATGTCCGCGCCGCGTCCCCAGCGTCTCTTCCATATTTTCGATGTCGGACACCTCCGCGATCGTCGTGAACACGAACGCGCCCTCGTACCTGCCGCACGCTTCGCGGCACTCTTTCACCGTCCCGACTCCGGGCGGGCATGCCCAGCTCGTCCCGTAGCGCGGGCACTCGTCTCTGCAGATCTTCCTGACGCGCTCAGAAAACGTGAGCTCATCGGCCTCAAGCCACGCATACTGCACGACCGGAAGATCGGCCAGCCTTTCTTCTATTATTTCCCGTGTCGTCTCTTTTATCATCCGCCCCGCTCCGTTTCCTGTACTTTCACTTCGCTGTTTTTCCTAAATAAGTATACCCGTAAATCCGCGCCTCTTCAAGAAAGAATCGCTTGATTTTTTCACCGATACTTGGTATCGTAGTTCAAAAGGAACCGCATGCGCGCGCCCGTGCCGCCCCGCGGAAATCAAGCAAAATGTCAGGAGAAATTTCATGAGTTTTATCGGAAAAGGATTGCTCGCCTTGATATGGCTGATTGTCGTGCCGACTCTCGCAGGCTCTTTGTTCCTGCGCCGAAAAAAGACGCACTCGTGGATCGAATGCTTTCTCGTCGGCTATCTGTTTCTCTTTTCACTGTTCGAGCTGCTGACGCTTCCCATGATCCGTTTTAAGGCTCCTCTGCATGTTCTTGTGATCTGCTTTGGAGTTCCAAGCGGAGCCGCCGCGCTCGCCGGCGCTTTCTCCCTCATCCGGATGAAGCGCATCCGCAAACCGGACGTCGCAGGGCCCCTGCGCCAGAGCTCGCCCTTTTTGTGGGCGGCGCTTCTGCTGATCGTTTTTCAGCTTGCCGTCGTAGCCGTGTACGCGCACTTCGATGAGGACGATGCGTTCTACGTAGCCGCGGGCACTACCGCGGTCGAGACGGACACAATCTTCGAGATCAGCGCCTACACCGGCGCTCCGTACACCAAGATCCCGCAGAGATATATCCTGTCTCCGTTCCCGATCTTTCTGGCGGTCGTCAGCCGTCTCTGCGGCGGACTGCATCCGGCCATCGTCGCGCACACGATCTTTCCGCCGGTATTTCTGATCTGCGTATACTGCACCGTGTACCTGATCGCCCGGAAATGGTTCGAAGACGACCAAAACGCGCGGGGCATCTTCCTGTTTCTGACCGCTATGCTCTGCTGGTTCTCCGCGTATTCCGTCTACAGCGCAGGAAATTTCCAGATGGTGCGGCTCTGGCAGGGCAAGGCAATGCTCGCCTCGTTCCTGCTTCCGCTCATCTTTTATCTTTCTCTTTCCATTATTTTGGAAGAACAGCCGCAGTACCCATGGTTTCTGCTGCTTCTGGCGGACGTCGCAGGCTGCCTGCTCAGCTCGATGGGCATCATCCTCGCGCCGCTGATGATCGGTATTTTCGCCCTGCTCGGACTGCTGCGCTTCCGCAGCCTGAAGCGGACTGTATACGCCCTGTCCTGCTGCATCCCGTCGGCCGCGCTGGGCGCCGTTTATCTTTATATCCGGCACATTACCTGACCGCATCGGCAACGGAAGAAACTGACCGCGGATTACGGTTTTTGCATTCGACTCATCACCTGACTGGAGGTATCCGATATGCTCAACGCGATACAATGGATCCGTCTCGCATGGACACGCTACTGGGGCGACGGCTGGTATCAATATCTGCTGCTCGCCGCCGTGCTTTACCTTATCATTTTTCACAGAAAAAAAAGACACGTCCGGCAGGTGCTTATTTTCTCCGCGTGTCTGTTGTTCATCTTTCTTTTTCCGCTTACCGCGAAATGCATCTTTTTCTGCATCGGGTACACGGTCTATTGGCGGGTGCTGTGGCTGCTTCCGCTGATCCCTGTGATCGCCCTCGCCGCGACGGAATTCGTCCGCAGCAGACCGTCCAAGGTCACGCAGACGATCCTGCTTCTTTTGTGCTGCGGCGCAATCGCGCTGAGCGGTAAGGACATGCTGAGCGCCAACAGCTATATCCGGACGGAAAATCGGGCGAAGGTGCCGGACGAGGTCGCGCAGGTCGGCAACATGATCCGCGCAGAGGCGGAAAAAGACGGGCTCTCGGAGATCTGTGTGATGGCAGACGACCATATTGTCTCATTCCTGAGAGTGTACGACGCTTCGATCCTTCAGGGTTACGGCAGAGCCTTAGGTGGTCTGATGAACGGCTACTGCTACTTTGTGTTCCGCCTGATGCGCGAACCTGAGCCGCTTAATTACCGGCGAATCGCATGGATGACAAAGGGCTCCGGCTGCAACTTCCTTGTTCTCCACGTACCCGACGACAAGCTTCGCAAGGTCACGCAATTCGGATTTGTAAAGATCGGGGACGTCGGGGCGTACTCTGTCTTCCAGCTCGAAGAATCCTGATCCGTCGGCGCCTACGCTTCACAGGTATTGTTTCAGCACCTGATACAAGGCCGCCACGGGCAGACCGACTACGTTGTTGTAGTCCCCTTCGATCGACTCTACCCATGCGGCAAACGCGCCTTGGATCCCGTAGGCTCCTGCCTTGTCCATCGGCTCTCCGGTATCGATGTACCCTTCTGTCTCCTCATCGGTCATCGGGTACACATGTACCTTCGTCTCGCAGGAAAAAACGCGGCTCTTCCTGTCCGCGCCGTCTTTTGCTCCATCCTTTACAAGAACCGCAACGCCGGTAAACACCGAGTGCGTACTGCCCTGAATCTCGCGCAGCATCCGCCGCGCGCTTTCCCGATCCTTCGGCTTTCCCATGATCTTTCCGTTCTGCCATACGATCGTGTCCGCGCCGATCACAATGCCCTCGTCAACATCGGCCGCCACAGCCTCAGCCTTCTGCAAAGCAAGCTCCTCCACCACTTCGCCCGGAAGCCGTTTCGTGATCGTCTCCTCCGCTTTGCTCGGCACGACCTCAAACTCCAGTCCGATCTGCCGCAGCAGTTCGCTTCTCCTCGGCGACGCCGACGCAAGTATGATCTTTTTCATAAAAAATATTCCTCGTCTGCTTTCTGTGCGGATCCCCTACTGCCGGATATAAATTCCCTGCGACTCGATAAAGTCATCGAGATCCGCGATCGTCTCCTCCGCCCATGTCTCGCTGATCTCCGTCTTCGGAAAATCCGGCGTCCGGGTCAGATTTTCTTCGTTTTTGTTGTTCTTTTTCTGTTTTTCCTCTGCCATCGCTTATACCCCTCCTCATAAACTGCACGGTGAATCGCGCGTCGGGCTCAACGTCTGCCGATGCCGCCGGCAACCTGATTTAACGCGTCGGCGCTCAGCCCTTCCAGAAGCCTTCCTGACCGAGCTCGGTCATGCTTACGCGGCCCTTGATCTGAAGCTCCGGATTCTTGATGCTCACCCTCGTCCCGCCCGGAACCGAGGATGTGATAAACGCGTTTGAACCGATCGTCGCGCCCTCGCCGATGACCGTCTCTCCTCCGAGGATGGACGCCCCTGAGTACACCGTGACATTGTCCTCCAGCGTCGGATGACGCTTGGAGCCGCGCAGATTCTGCCCGCCTCTCGTGGAAAGCGCGCCGAGCGTTACGCCCTGATAGATTTTCACACCAGTGCCGATCTCGGTCGTCTCGCCGACGACGACGCCCGTACCGTGGTCGATAAAAAAGTAGCTGCCGATCGTCGCGCCCGGATGGATGTCGATCCCGGTCAGGCTGTGCGCGTGCTCCGTCATGATCCTCGGGATCATCGGGACGCCCAGAATATGCAGCTCGTGCGCGATCCGATACACGGTGATCGCGAAAACGCCCGGATAGGAAAAAATTACCTCATCCGTATTGAACGCAGCCGGATCTCCGTCATACGCCGCCTGCACGTCCATCGCGAGGATCGCGCGCAGCGCCGGAAGCCGCTCCATGAACGCGTCGACGATTTCTTCCGCCTTCGCAAGCGCCTCCCGCTCGTTTGCCGGAAGCTCGACTTTGTGGTACAGCGCCTTTGTCACCTGTTTCGCAAGCCGGTACTTGATATCCTCCAAAAGCTCGCCCACATGATATTCGATCGAATCCTGATTGAGATTCTTGAGTTCAAAAAAGCCGGGAAACACAACACATCGGATCTTTTCCAGCAGGTCGATTATGATCTCATTGTTCAGCCGATGCTCCATATCTATGCTGCAGATCTGCGGGTATTCCCGATAGCTCTCCAGAATTTCTCCCACCAACCTGTCGATCTTCTTTTTGCCCGAATTTTGCATTGCAAGGTTTCCTTTCCTGCCTTTTCTTTGATAAAGCCCACGGATCGCTATATAGCTTCGCACTCCCGCGCCTTATCACTAATACGCCATATTGCAGATCTGGTAAAGCATCGCTTCCGTCACCTCATAAGGTACGTTGCGCAGCTTGGATTCGTTCGCCATAATGCCTCTGACCGCGCGCGTCACCAACTCGTCGTCCGCCTCCAGCGGTCCGATCAGATTGTGCATGAACGCGGAAAAATACTGCATATCCGGAAACCCGATCAGCCCGAGCACCTTTTTGCGCAGCAACGGACCTGCCATCGAAAGATAACCCGGCAGGAAATACCCGACCGCCTTGCCGTGCGGCACGCCCATTTCGTAGGTAAAATAATAGCTCAGTCCGTGCGGAAGCGACGTCCCGGTGTGCGCGATCGCCATACCCGCAAGCGTGGACGCGAAGAGAAGCGTATCGCATTCCTCCGCCGTCAGGCTCGCGCCGATCAGCACGTTCTTGACGCTGCTCCAGACGCCCATGCCGTACTCGCAGAGCATGTGGCTGAAATCGGTCGCCTGCGTATTGATGTAACTCTCGATAAAATGTCCAAGCGCGTCGACCGCCGTGTTTATCAGGATCTGCTTCGGCAAATTCTGAAGATATTTTCCGTCCACAAGCGCGTACGCAGGGTAGACTCTGTGCGGCAGGCTCGCCTTGATGTGCTGCTCATGAATCGTCAAGATCGCATACGGCGTCGCCTCGGAGCCGGTGCCGCAGGTCGTCGGCACCTCCACGACCGGGAGCGCCGCTGCCTTCTCTCCTTTTCGGTACAGGAAGTCTGCTCCCTCCTCCTTCTGCGCGATCATGAGCGCAACCGCCTTGGCCGCGTCCATCGGAGAACCGCCGCCGATCCCGATCACGAAATCCGCCTGTTCCTTCACGCCCAGATCCCTGATCTGCATCACCAGCTCGATCGACGGATTCTCCTCCACCGCGTCAAAGATTACATACTCCGCGCCCTGATCCTTCAGGGTGTCCGTGACGTCGGCAAGCGCGCCGTTTCCGGCCGAGCTTTTGCCGGTCACGATCAGAGCCCTGCGCCCGAGCTTCGCCCACTCGGCGCCGTACTTCCTTACGCAGTCCCTCTCACTGTAGATTTTTGTCGGTAAATAAAAATACATCCCTTATCTCCCCCTCCGTGAAATGTCCGTTTCCCCTTCTCAGAACAATTTCCCGACGTCTTCCTTCAGATCCTCAGCCGCTTCTTTGAGCTCGTCAGCCGCGTTTCCGGCAACCTCCTTCGCGCCCTCGACGATATCCTCCGCCTTTTCCTTCGCCGCGTCCGCAAGATCCTCCGCCGTATCCTTTACTTCCTCCGCGACGTCTCCGGCCATGTCCTTCGCTTCTTCTACCGCATCGGCCGCCGCGTCCTTCACTTCCTCCGCGACGTCTCCGGCCATGTCCTTCGCTTCTTCTACCGTCTCAGTCGCCGCGTCCTTCACTTCCTCCGCATCGATCACTACCGAAGCCTCGTCCTCCTCGTCGGCCGTTTCAACCGGCTCAGGCATTTTGCTGCCGCAGTTCGGGCAGAACCGCTCGTCGGCAGACACCTCCGTATTGCAACTCTCGCAGAGAACAACGCCCTTCACCTCGCGCAACTGCTCCTTGAGCTGCTCGATCTCGACCGTCTTGTCGTTGATCGTCCGGACGAACTCTTCAAACCCCTCCGGAACGCTGTCCTGATGAAGCTCATAAAATTTCTTTCCGATCTCGGAATAAATGTGCTCGATCTGCTTCTTCGCGTCGCTGACCTTGCCGTTGAGCTGACGGATCTTGTTCAGCTTCTGGACCTCCTCCGCCGTATCCTTGCCCAACTGCTTTACCTTCTGTGTAAATTTCTGTGTAAGATCATTGAAATCCATATCGTTTTCCTCCATGATTTGTTAATTATAAAATTTTCTCCTGTATCGGGTGACTTTATTCATTGTAGATCAATGCCATAAACACGAGATCGCTCTCAGAATTGTTCTCGATCGCATGACCCTGCCCTACTTCAATGCAGCACACGTCTCCGGGGCCGACCTCCGTTCGGGAACCGTCGTTGTCGACAAAGATTCCTTTTCCCTCCAAAATAAAATACGGCTCCGTGTCTCCGATGTGCTCATGAAAGCCGATGCTGCAGCCCGGTTTCAGCGTGATCCGCGCGTAGAGCCTTCCGTGTCCGTTCATCTCTTCCTTCGACACAATGTGCTCCAGCAGGACTTCTCCGTTGCCTCCGCGCATGTTTTTCCTTATTTCCGTAGTTGGCTTCCTTACCATGCAGACGCCTCCTTTTCTTTTCCGCATTGTTGAAACGCGTACAGCCTGCGGCATCCTCTGTCGCAGGATTTTGCAGATATATTTTCATATTAAAAGAACTGCCCTGAAATGTCAACTTGATTAAGAAAGATTTCAGAAAATATCCGTTCCTATTAGGAAGCGGCAACCGAAAGCTTTCCCGGCCTTTACTGCGCGCAATAGCTGCAGCTTTCACGCACGATCAACCGGCCCTGCATCTCGATCCGCACGTTTTCCCTGTGTCCCCCCGCGATCCGGTCCAGAAGCAGCAAGACCGCATGATGCGCCATCTCTCTCTTCGGAATGTTGATCGTCGTCAGCATCGGAGCCGTCGTCTCCGCCTCGCGGATGTTGTCGATTGAGATGATCGAGGGGAGATAACCCTTCCTGCGACGCGCCTTTAGCGCGTCAAATACGCCGAGCGCCGTGCTGTCGTTCGCGCAGAAGACCGCCGTCGGACGCTCCTGCTTCTCCAGAATCACATTCATCATCTGCCGCCCTTCCTGTCTTGTCTGGCTCGTGGGATAGACGTCGGAATAATCGAGCGGCAGCTTGTGCGCCATCAACGACTGATGATATCCGATGTACCGCGCCTCGTAGGAGCAGTCCCCGATGTACGCGATCTTCCTGTGTCCCAGTGAGATCAGATAATCCATCGCCATCTCGGCCGCCAAAGAACCGTCGCAAAACACCTCGTCATAGTCGAAGCTCGTCGGGTTGCGGTCGATCCCGACAAGATTCTGGTACTGCTTTTTCAGGAACGGAAGCAGCTCCGGCGGACACTTTCCCAGCATGATAAGTCCGTCCGACGCCTGATCCGACGGATGCGTGCGGGAGATGTTTTGGGAACGGTTTATCATGTCCGGGAGCGTCAGAAGACGGTGCAGGACGCATTGGCGTTTCAGCAGGATCTCGCGGAGCACCTCGTAGAGCTCCTTGAAAAAAATGTCTTCCTCAAGCGTCTGAAATCTCGTCAGGAACACATCGATCCTCCGGTGCGTCTCCTGCGCGGACCGGCCGCTCTTCAACTGCTGCGCCGCATGGTTCGGAATATAGTCCAGCTTCCTCGCGGCATCCCAGATGCGATCCTGCAGCTCTCTGTCCCGGCACGTATAATCCGGACGGTTCAGGACGCGCGACACCGTGGCGACCGAAGCGCCGCTCATCTTCGCGATCTCTTTTATCGACATAGCACTCTCCCCGTTTCTGTTTGATATCGTTTTCATTATATCGAGTCATTTTTTATTTAGATGCATTTATGATATCACATTTCTCCGGTTTTTCAACTCTTTTCTTGCTGTATACGTTTTCATATTTTGTGTTGTCTTATCCTTCCGCAGAGAATAACATAGAAGAAGGTCGCAGGGCAAAACGGTTCTGCCGCCAAATGAATAACGGGAGTGTGAATCAAAATGAGGAATCTGAAAAAATTATCTCTGACAATCGGTCTGGCCTCTTTCGCCGTCGGTCTTGCGTCCGGCACGGCAGCCGCCAAGGACACGGAAGTGAACATCGGCTATTTTAACAACGTAACACATGCGCAAGCGCTCTACATGAAAGCGCAGGGAACGCTGGAGGATGCGCTTCCCGACGATGTGAAGATCAACTGGACCGCATTCAACGCCGGTCCGGCGGAGGTCGAAGCGCTCTTCGCAGAGGACATCGACATCGGATACATCGGACCGGTTCCGGCCATCACCGCGAACGTGCGCTCCGAGGGAGACGTGACCGTCCTGTGCGGCGCGGCCCAAGCGGGCGCGATCCTCGTGAAGTCCGCGGACGCCGAGATCTCATCGGTCGCCGACCTTGACGGAAAGACCGTCGCGATCCCGCAGCTCGGAAACACCCAGCATCTGTGCCTTCTGAAGCTCTTATCCGACAACGGACTCGCGCCGGTGGATCAGGGCGGAACCGTCACCGTGGCGGCTGTGGAAAACGCGGACGTCCTGAACATGATGGATCAGGGCAATATCGACGCCGCGCTTGTCCCCGAGCCGTGGGGCGCTACGCTGCTTAATGGAGGAGCCGAAATCGTCCTTGATTACGACGAGGTCTATCGGGACGGCGACTACCCCGTGACGGTCGTGGTCGTGCGCAACGAATTTCTGGAAGAGCATCCGGACATCGTCGACACCTTTTTCGAGAAGCACACCGAAACGACCTCGCTTCTGCTCGAAGATCCGCAGGGAGCGGCCTCCGTCGTAAACGAGGAGCTGAACGAGGCGACCGGAAAATCGCTGGAGCCGTCCATTCTGGATGAGGCGTTCGGAAGAATCATCTTCTCCGATGAAGTCAGCGAGGATGCAATGCAGAACTTTGCAGATATTTCTCTGGAACAGGGCTTCATTCTGGAGAGCTACGAAAATCTGTTCACCAATCGCCAAGAGCCACTGTCTGAGCAATAAAAGTGCAATCTGATTGTACAAAATTTCCGTCGATGCGGCGATAGAATGGAGTCTGAGATGCCTTTACTATTAAAAAATGTAACCAAAACTTTTCAGGATTCCGGGCAGGACGCGGTCCGGAACGTCGATCTGGAGATCAGGGACGGCGAGTTCGTATGTGTCGTCGGGAAGAGCGGCTGCGGAAAAAGTACGCTTCTCAATCTTATCGCCGGACTGGAAAAGCCGACGTCCGGACAGATCCTTCTGGACGACGCCCCGATCACGGGCCCCGGCGCGGACCGGACCGTGATGTTTCAGGATCACGCGCTTTTTCCGTGGCTGAACGTCATCCAGAACGTGAAGTTCGGCATGGAGATCGCCGGAGTCCCGAAACAGGAGCAGGAGGAACGGGCGATGAAATATCTCCGCCTCATGCAGCTTGAAGACTATCGGGATTACGCCGTCCATCAGCTCTCCGGCGGAATGCGCCAGAGGGTCGCGCTCGCAAGGGCTCTGACTCTGGATTCAAGAATCCTGTTGATGGACGAACCGTTCTCGGCGCTGGATAAGCAGACTTCCAACCGTCTGCGCTCGGAGCTTCAGGACATCTGGATGAAAACCAGACGGACCATCTTCTTCATCACGCACAGCGTCGAAGAAGCCGTCTATCTGGCGGACCGGGTCATCGTCCTGTCGTCCGGTCCGGACAGCGTGCAGGACATCGTACCCATCGAGCTTGAGCGCCCGCGTCACGTCTATGATGAGGCTTTCGTGGAATACCGGCGCAGAATTTTGGGGGAGGTGCAAAAAGAGCTATGAAGATCAACAAAATCCTGCAGCAGTTCCTGTTTCTGCTGGGCATCGTCGTTCTCTGGCAGCTTTTATATTTCGTTGTGGTCGACGTGCTTGACATCTGGAAGCCATACGCAATGCCGTCCCCTGCGGGCGTCTGGAAAAGCCTTGTGCGGCTCGTGGAAAACGGCACTCTGCTCGCCGCTATCGGCAACAGCCTTCTGCGCGGCCTGATCGGCTTCCTGATCTCCGTCACGGCAGGCGTCCTTCTCGGTTTTCTGATGGAACACTTTCATTTTCTCCACCAGAATATGCGTCCGTTCGTGATGGGCGTGCAGACTCTTCCGAGCGTCTGCTGGGTGCCGTTTTCCATTCTGTGGTTCGGTCTCTCAGAGCAGGCGATCATTTTCGTCGTAGTCATGGGCTCCGCTTTTTCCATCGCCATTGCGACCGACAACGCGATTCACAATGTGCCGCCGATCTACAAAAAAGCGGCGCTGACGATGGGCGCAAGCCAGAAGCAGATCTACCGCAAGGTAATCCTGCACGCCTGTCTCCCGGAGCTGGTCTCCGGACTGAAGCAGGGCTGGTCGTTCGCGTGGAGAGCGCTGATGTCCGGCGAGGTTATGACGACCTGCGTCGGCCTCGGCCAGACGCTGATTACCGGGCGCAACCTCGCGGACATCAATCAGGTCATGCTCGTGATGATCATTATTGTTCTCGTGGGAATTCTGATCGATCAGCTTTTCTTCCGCAGTCTGGAACGGAGCATCTACAAGAAGAGAGGGCTCGCATAAAAATCCGTCGGATGTACGGCAAAAATACGCAGAAAAAAAGTCCCGAAATCGGGACTTTTTTCATGGAATTCTTCAAAGGTGCCACCCGGATTTGAACCGGGGATAAGGGTGTTGCAGACCCGCGCCTTACCTCTTGGCTATGGCACCTCAATGCATCTTTGACAACCGTATCCCGGTCGTCTATGACTCCTACGGGAATCGAACCCGTGTTACCGCCGTGAAAGGGCGATGTCTTAACCGCTTGACCAAGGAGCCTGATTTTATAAAATACCCTCCGGATTGTAAGGAGCGGACCCCTCGACCTAAACGCAGAATCCAGATAGTCACTGCATCAGCGACAAGTTAGATAATATCATAACTCCGCACGTTTGGCAAGCACTTTTTAGCGCAAAAAACTGCGTCTTCGAATGAAATTCTAAATTCCACATTCATGCTGAATTTAGTCTTACACTCCCTTCCCCATATCCTGTATGATGT
>CANQVH010000021.1 GCA_947627245.1 uncultured Lachnospiraceae bacterium
AGCGAACTGATACCCCGCTCACGTAGTGAGGCAAGTGTCCAGTGGACACTTGAGTGCTTGCACCGGGGTAGTTCATTGATTTTTATCAAACAGAGAGAATCACTTTGGAGGTGAATTTTAACGCAGGTAATGTTTCTTTTGTGGTACAGTCAGAAGAAGGGGAGACGCTACTGTTATCTGAACGAAGCAATGGCTTGAGATGGTATATTGAAACATTTATTGATGCACAAGCTAATAATGCTCGTGAAAGCAATATAGTATATCTTCTTGATGAGCCGGGGACATCATTACATGTAAATGCACAAAGGGAATTGTTGAAGTTATTTCAAGATTTGTCTGAAAAGGGGAATCAAGTTGTATATACTACGCACTCTCCATATATGCTCGATTTAGAAGAGAATGGAGTTCATCGCATTCGTGCTGTAGTAAAAAATAAAGAAGGATATAGTTATGTGTATAAATCAGTATATGATGCACGAATAGCTCCTGACAGTCAAAAAGATACATTGGCACCAATCATAAAAGCCATTGGTATGAATTTGAATGATACATTCGGACCTGCAAAAGATAAATTGAATATTGTTACAGAAGGGATGAGTGATTATATTTTCCTGAATACGATGGCCAAACTATTAGAAATTGATACAAAGAGATATGCAATTTTGCCAGCGGTAGGTGCTTCAAATTGTGTACATATATGCTCAATTCTGCATGGATGGGGCTGCAAGTATATTGCCTTATTTGATTATGATGAGGCAGGGGTTCAGTCTGGCGGCGAATATATGAGAAAGGATATGATGCTTGGATATAAGCGTCAGTATTGCTATTTGCTTGATGTTACACAAGACGATGTGGACAAAAAGACATACAAACAGTTCAAATATATGATTGAAGATGTTGTGACAAGAGAGGAAATTGATAATTATTGTGATAAAACGGGCACTTCTAAAACAATAGGTAAGCCATTGATGGCAAAGTTAATGAGCAATTCTATAGAGGCTGGTACATATGAAATTGATGAAACATGTAAGACAAATTTTAAAGAGTTGTTTGAACGCATTTTCTCGTATTTTGATGAAGTATAACGAAATGAAAGTGGTTTTATTTGGAATGCGGCGGAGTCATGCATGTTTTGTTCAAGAAATGTGTAGACGTTATTCCTTGTGCTTCTAAAATGCTTCTAAAATTTCCAAAAGCACAAAAATACACTGATATTGTGGATAATATAAATAAAAAAGTTCCCATTTTATCAGGGTTTGCGACATACCATATCCCTCCGTAGCAACGTGAGGGTGGCCGTACGATTGGTTCTGGCCGTGTTGCGACGATCATCGAGTGACTGTGAACACTTAAACTATTATGGTAAAGTCAAGGCTTCCGGGGATTTCTCCGGAAGTCTTTTTATGTGGCGAGGGAATGTAGAGGGGGTGAGCGATGCCAAAACGGCGCCGGAAATCAAAAATATGGCAAAATAATAGCGGGGATATTCTCCGCCGCTCGGTGGATCATGGTCTTTCGACCAGTTCCAAATTAAGCACTATTGATTAATTGTATGCTAATTTTAAACGGAATATGTCGGAAAGCCAATAATTTTAGAAAGAATGTGTTTATCCGAATAAGAACGTATGTTCTGAAAAGGACTTGAAAATGAAAGGAAAATATTATATAATATAATCAAAATATATTGAGGACGAGTGAGCTATGCTTGATAAGATTATAGAAAGAACATTTCAATATATTGACAGTATGCCAAAAAAATCGAGGAAAGCATACGGGCAGTTTTTTACTAGCAAAGAGACTGCCAGATATATGGCGGGTTTATTTGAAATACCAAAGCAGAAAACAATAACTCTTTTGGATGCCGGTGCTGGTTCAGGTATACTTTCATGTGCAATGATAGAGCGTCTTGAGTCTGTAGATGAGATAGATGAGATAGAAATCACTTGCTATGAAACAGATGAAAACGTTTTGCCTTTATTACGAGAGAATTTACGATATTCACAAAGTCTTTCAAAGAAAAAAATAACTATAAATATTTTACGGGAGAATTATATTACAAGCCAATACCTTGATTTCAATTATATGCTGGGAGGAAATTGGAATCCTAAAAAATATGATATTGTAATTGGCAATCCACCCTATATGAAAATTCCCAAAGATGCGCCAGAGGCAACGGCAATGTCAGAAATATGCTATGGTGCCCCAAATCTGTATTTTTTATTTGCCTCAATGGGATTATTTAACCTAAAGTCAGATGGAGAAATGGTGTATATTATTCCGCGTTCTTGGACGTCAGGCGCATACTTTAAACGCTTTAGACAGTATTTTCTCTCGGAAGGGAAGCTAATACATATACATTTGTTCGGAAGTCGAAATAAGGTTTTTGACAAAGAAGATGTGCTGCAAGAGACAATGATCATAAAGGTTAGAAAGACAAAAGTTAAGCCTGAATCAGTCGTTATAACTTCAACAAATACAAACAAAGATTTTAGTAACTGTTCATCCTTAACTGTCCCATATGATTTGGTAGTAGCAGGAGAGGAATTGTATGTGTATTTAGTTACGAACAATGAAGAAGTTGCAGTACTGAACAAATTACATAGATGGGATAAAACATTGCCTGAGATTGGTCTTAAAATGAAAACAGGTTTGACAGTAGATTTCAGAAACTGGGATATTCTTAGAGACGAGGCGGAGGAAGGAGCAATACCATTATTTTATTCGCAGCATATTAAGCATGGAGAAGTGCTGTTCCCAATCAAAAAAGAGCATGAATATGTGGTGACGGAACAAAGGGGATTAACTCAAGATAATAGGAATTATCTGTTTGTAAAAAGATTTACTGCAAAAGAAGAGTCGAGGAGACTCCAATGCGGAGTGTATTTGGCAAGGAAATTCCCCCAATATACCAGAATTAGCACGCAAAATAAGATTAATTTCATTGATGGTATTATGACAGAGATGTCTGAATGCTTGGTATACGGTTTGTATGTTCTGTTCAATTCTTCACTTTACGATGCTTATTATAGGATATTGAATGGTTCAACACAGGTAAATTCTACAGAGATTAATGCAATGCCGGTTCCAGACTTGGATATATTGCAGGAAATGGGCAGAAAAGTTATGAAAAGCAAAGATATGACCGAAGAAAATTGCAACAAAATATTGGAGGCATATTGTGGATAAGATAAATGAGGCAAGAGAAATCCTTAAATTTATAGGAATGCCTAAGGCTCAACAGTCAGACTTGTGCTGTTATGTATTACTGGCAATGGCAGGAATCAAACCGGATATGAGATGGAACCAAGCTACAAATGAATGGATTCGCATTCACGATATCATTCAATTTGTTAATATGTACTATGGAAGCACGTATGCGGAGAATAGTAGAGAGACTTTTCGAAAACAAGCATTACATAGATTTAGGACAGCCGCGCTGGCTGAGGATAATGGAAAAGCAACAAATAGTCCTAATTATAGATATAGATTAACTAATGAGGCAGTTTCGATGCTTACAGCTTATCAAAGTGTCAGATGGAAAGAGGCTTCTTTGCAATATATGAATTACCATGATAAGCTGGTTGATATATATGCTTCTAAGAAGAAAATGACAATGATGCCTGTTAGAATTAATGGATCAGATTTTAAATTTTCTCTGGGTAAGCATAACGAATTACAAAAGGCCATTATTGAAGAATTTGCACCGAGATTTGCGCCGCATTCGGAATGCTTGTATGTTGGGGATACAATAGAAAAAGATTTAGTAAAGAATGTTGAAAAATTGATGCAACTCGGTTTTGAAATTACCTTGCATGACAAAATGCCTGATGTGGTTTTGTATCGAGAAGATAAGAATTGGCTTTATTTTATTGAATCGGTGACTTCTGTGGGGCCGATGGATCCAAAACGGATACTTGAGATTAACGAAATGACGAAAGATGTTTCGGCAGGCAAGATATTTGTCACAGCATTCTTAGACTTTAAGACTTATAAGAAGTTTTCAGAGGAACTTGCGTGGGAAACAGAGATTTGGATTGCTGAGATGCCGGAACATATGATTCATCTGAACGGAAATAAATTTTTGGGGCCGAGAGAGATTGTGTGATGAAATGGGTAGATTATAGAGAAAAGCTGAGAATTGGATTTAACGATAAGCAGAAGTTTGAGATGTTATCCGCAATATTAAAAAATTATGTAGGGAATGTTGTTGAAGGGAATCTTGATGAAGATTCATATTTCAATTATTGCCAGATGGTGGGGGAGGATTATTGGAATATTTGTCAACCATATCAACGTCTTCAAGATAGTCTGGATAAATCTACGTCAATACATGAACTTGTGGCAAAATATATTGCATTTTGCAATACCTATTCTGCACGATATACTGGTTATTCGAATAATGTTGTAAGCAACAATCAAGTACTTGGGTATTTGAAAGAATCTCTTGAAAAAATAAATATAAAGTACGAAGTTATTGAAGATGAAGATGGAACATTTATTTTCCCATTAGGTGCAAAAGAATTGGATGATGCTTTAGTATCTGAACCTTTAGAATGGTTAAATGATTATCCCAATGCAAGAAAAACATTTGTCAATGCTCTTCAGCAGTATTCTAATGGACTATACATTCGAGATGTGGCTGATAATTTTAGAAAAGCTTTTGAGGATTTTTTAAAGGAATTTCTTAACAATAACAATGATTTAAATAAAAATAAAAAGGAAGTTGAGATATACTTGAAATCGCAAAATGCTGATCCACAGTTGATTGCGATGTTCGTTTCATTAATTAGCCATTACTATTTGCTCAATAATGAAGTGGCTAAACATAATGACAAAATGGACAAAAAGTATTTAGAATTTCTCATGTATCAGACAGGTATATTTATCAGGATGCTTGTCGTAGTAGAAAATAGTTCAGAGAGGGGAAAAACACTATTATGAGCTATAACTATAGAAATATGTTGCAAGACCGCAACTGTAATAAATGTCTGAGTAGGCATATTTGTTTTTTGCGGAGAATACCATTATATCATTATCCGGAGAATGTGCAGAATTTTGTAATAAGTATGCCACAGCCTGTTTTTAAGTATGAATTCCAAACAAGACAGTGGCATGCAAATTATCAGGAAATTCAAAAGCAGATAGTGCAATACTATGACTTAAATAATTGTGAGTTAATAGGAGATAATGCTCGTGTTTTGACGAATATCGCACAGAGAGAAAGTGACAGGAAGAAAATTAGGGAATTATTTAAACAGTATTTAGATGTGGCGGCTAAAGCTACGGAAGAGAAAAATCCAGAACTGTCAATTATGTTTGATGGAATTGGTCTGGTATTGGCATCTGATTATTTAGATGCTGTTGGTAAAATTTTTTCTATGTTTAAAACTTTGGAGAAAATTGAAATTAATGAGACAAATAGATGTGGTTTAGAGTTGCCATAAAACTGTGTCTTTTGTCCGGGACTAAATATTGGCTACAAAAATTTCAAAAACACAGAGAAAATCAGCAATTTCAAAAAACTTGATGACAGAAAAGCCCTTAAATATGCTATTGGTTATTTAAAGTTTTCGCAGCCTAATCCGTGAAGGCGGCCGTACGGTTGGTTCGGGCCGTGTTGCGACGATTATCGAGTGACTGTGAGCACTTAATGAGTGCGAAGCACGAATTTAGTGGGAACGTCCGCATCCCAACCTTAGCGAGATCGAGCGATAGCGACGATTGAGCTTAGTTGAGAGGTGATTCCGCTTAATATAGTAAAATCATGGGATTCGGAGTTAGCTTCGAATCCCTTTTCGCATGATTAGAAGCTGCGAAACGGGTTGTGTGGTGTCATGTCAAAGAGGTTTATAAACATATATAGTCCGAATTCCCCAAACGCTGTTTGAGGAATTTCAGACAGCAATCTCCCGGGGATTGATAAAGCGGAAGAAATATTGTACAATAATAATGCAGTAATTTTCGGAAACAGTTCCGGAAACAGCTCCGGGAGAGGCTTCTGGAGGCTGCTGCTATAATAGAATCGGAGAAAACGGTAATATGATGAATGTGAAAAAGATACTTTGTCTGATGATCGCGTCTCTCTGTATCAGCGGATGCTCCGCGCAGAAAACCGAGGAGCCAAGTGAAGATAAAATAACCGTTACCATGCTGTATACCAGCGATCTGCCGAATGTGGAGAAGCTCGTGGAGACCACCTATACGGACATCGACCTCCAGATCGAGAGGAACGCGCAGGGAACGATCGACGGCGAGGTGGAACGGCGTCTGCGCAACGGGCATGGCAGCGATATTGTTACATCCACGCTTGCAGCGGGCGATGTGCTGGATTATCTTGCGGATCTGAGCGCAGATGAATATATTTCGGCGTACCAGTCCGGCATCATGCACAAGACCGCCAGCGGCGGGAAAAATTTTTTCATCCCGCTTCCGGCGCAATATTACGGGTATATCTATAATGTCACGCTTGCAGAGGAAAACGGTCTGACGGTTCCCGCCACGCAGGACGAATTGCTTGCGGTGCTTGAGAAAGCAAAAGAGGGGCATATCGGCGCGGATGAAAACGGTTCTGTTTTTTCCGTGGACGGGACGCCTGCCATCACGGCAACCTTCACTATCGCGACGCAGATCCCGGATTTCTTCGGACTTTCAGAGGGCATTCGATGGCTGGATGACCTGAAAAACGGCAGCGCTTCTTTCTCGGGTTCGCTGGAGACGTGTCTTGACCTGCCGCTGGAAATGATCGAAAAAGGATACATGGATTCGCTTCCTTTTTCCGCCGCTTCCAATGCTGTCCCGATCTTTGACAAAATGAGCAGCAGGGAAATGCTGATGGCGTTTGACAGTGTCACGATGCTTGACAATATCCGGAAGAACAGCGACGATGAATTTGATATGCTGCCGATGTTCAGCGGCGAGGGCAATCCTGCATGGACGGTTTCCACGCCGACGGCTTTCCTCGGCATTAATAAAGAGCTTACCAAAGAGGGCGGTGAAGACCGGCTGGATGCCTGCCGGAAAATATTCGAGCTCTTGTCCACGCCCGAGGGACAGGATGCCTTTATGATGGACAAAGGGGCTGCCTATTCGTATCTGGTGGACTATACCCCGAGCTCGGATATTGTTCCCGACGGAATAAAAGCCTGCATTGAGGACGGTTACAATTACAATATCTCGATGTCCAACGACTTTATGCGTTATTTCGGCAACCGCTGCAATTCCGTGCTCTGCGGACAGACGGATATTGAGTCGGCGTTTTCCGAGATTGACGAATATATGCAAGGCGGCGATGACCAGAATGAAACGCTGATCGGGATGATTGATCATGATATGATCGTGGAAAATTATAATGTACGTCTGGAGGAGACGGAGATCGGAAATCTGATCTCGGATGCCGTCCGGGAGATCACCGGTGCGGATATCGCTGTGGTAAACGGAGGCTCTATCCGGGGAAGTCTTTACAAAGGCGATGTTTACAGCTACGACCTCGATTATGTCTGTCCCTATCAGAATCATATCATCCTGCTCGAAGTGAATGCAGAGGTCATAAGGAGCATGCTTTCAAACGGCTTATCGACCATGGTGCGTGATATAGAGATACCGGGAGGCAGATTCCTCAATGTTTCGGGGCTGAAATATTCCTTCACTCCGCCGGACGGCGACTCCCCGGCGCAGTTGGTCGATGTGACGCTCCCGGACGGCTCGCCGCTTGATGAGAATGCCGCGTACACGATCGCGGTGACGAATTATATGGCGGGCAGCAGCGGATATCTCGACAACAACGGCGACGGCTTCACCATGCTTAATGTCTACAGCGACGATGTTCCGAAGGCCGAAAATGTGAAGCTTGTCCGTGAAACGGAATATACGCTCAGCAACATACTGGAAGAATATATTGTCAGCCATAACGCGGAAGAAATCGTATCGCAAATCGAAGGAAGGATCACATCGGTGAATGAAAATGAGTGAGGATCAGGGCAAAAGGATATCACACAGGCGGTTTTATGCCGTGCTGATTCTGGCAATCGTGCTGGTATGCCTGCTGGTGAACTGGCTGATTGGCGCAGCAGCGGCGATCACGTCTGATTTCACGAAAAATATGAACACTCTTTATCTGCGCGAGATGACAAATCTGACGCAGGCGAACTTCAAATCCGGACTTTCCATGCGGTACAGCGGATTGAAGGCCGTGGCCGAGAGCGTCAACGACGAGGACACAAAGAGTCAGGAGGCGCTGGAACGGTTTATCACCGACGCCGAGCAGAACAACGACTTTGAGTTTATGGCGTTTGTGGACGAGGACGGCTTCTATTACAGCAGAGACGGGAAACGCCCCGCGGCTTCCAAGCTCAGCTTTCTTGCCGAATTGCTCAGCGGTGAGGATGAGCTTATCTCTTATAACGAAACCTTCTCGGACAACAATATGATCGTTCTTGGGACGCAGGTCGCGCCGATCCGCTATGACGGAGCGGATATCATCGCGGTCATCGCAGGATTTACGGCGGATTCGATCGGACGGCATCTGTTTTTGCGCAGCGAGGACGGGCAGACCAACGCGAGCATCGTCACCGGGGACGGCAGCTTCATTGTCTACAACACTTTTTTCTCCGATCTTCCGCGCGGCAGCAATATCATCTCCAAATTCAGGGAATACGCCGAGTTTGACAAGGGCTTTTCCGTGGAACAGATCGAGAGCGATTTCAAAAACGGCGAGTCCGGCTTGGTGATTTTCAAAGCGGCCGGAATCCATATGTGCATGTATTACGCGCCGATCGAGGGCACGGAATGGTACATGCTCATGGAAGTGCCGTATGAGGTTGTTGATGAAATGACCGAGGATCTGAGCAGCCGCCTCAACAGGAACGCGATCACGATGATGGCCTCCGTGATGCTGTTGATCCTGATTATTTTCCTTCTTTATCTTGCAAACCTGAGGGCTCACTCAAAGCAGTTGGAGGTCGCGCGCGAATCGGCGGAAAAGGCGCAGAAGGCCGCCGAGCAGGCAAGCCTTGCGAAAAGCGAGTTCCTAAGCCGTATGAGCCACGAGATACGCACGCCGATGAACGGCATCATCGGCATGACGGAGATCGCCCGCCAGAATACCAACAATCCCGGCAAGGTGGACGATTGCCTGAGAAAAGTATCGCTTTCCTCGAAGCATCTGATGCTGCTCATCAACGATGTACTGGATATGTCAAAGATCGAAAGCGGAAAGATACAGCTTAGAAACGAGCTTTTTGACCTGCGGCATTTTTTGGAAAATATCGAAAATATTTACGGCATACAGGCGGAGGAGAAGGGAATAGAGTTCAGGATCTCGCTGTTTGGCAGGATCAACGAATTCATTGAGGGCGATTCCCTGCGCCTCAACCAGATCCTCACCAACCTTCTCTCGAATGCGTTCAAGTTTACACCGAAGGGCGGCACGATCGTTCTGGGCGTCAGCGAGCTGAAGCATGAGGAGAATCTTGTCCTGCTCCGGTTTTCGGTCAAAGATACAGGCACGGGTATAAAGGAGGAAAATCTCGAAAAGATTTTCGAGGCGTTTGAGCAGGAAAATGCCGAGATAACGCATAAATTCGGCGGAACGGGTCTGGGGCTGTCGATCGTCCGCAGATTTTCCGAGCTGATGGGCGGCTGCGTCCGGGTACACAGCGAATATGGCAAGGGCTCGGAATTTGAGGTTGAGCTGCCTTTCGCCGTCACCGAAAATTCCCGTATGATAGATTGGAAGGGTAGCAAGTCTCCGGATAAGGGCGCGGTCGAGAACAAGACCTATGATTTCGGCGGAAAGCATATTCTGCTTGCCGAGGATAACGAGCTGAACCGGGAGATCGCCGTTGAGCTGCTCGGAACGGTCACGGGCGCGAAGATTGACGAGGCCGAGGACGGAGAGAGGGCGGTTGAGCTTTTCGCGGAAAGCGAAACAAATTACTATGATCTGATTCTCATGGACATTCAGATGCCGAGGATGGACGGCTTTGAAGCGACCAAAAGGATCCGCGCAATGGAGCGCCCCGACGCCGCGTCCGTTCCTATCTTTGCAATGACGGCCAACGCGTTTGCCGAGGACGAGGAGAAAAGCAGAGAGGCGGGCATGAACGCGCATCTTTCCAAGCCTCTTGAAATCTCCGCGGTACTTGCGGCGATGAATGAAATACTGAATCATGACTGAGACAGCCAAGAAAGAGGAAATGCAGATATGAATCGATCGGACAGAAGAGAATCGGAAGACAGTCTTTTTGCGGATCGCGGGCTGCAAAGCGGCGAATCTTTGGATGGTGGATCGTCGGAACGCAAACCGCCTGCCCGGATCGCTGCGGCATGCGGGGCGGTCTTCGGCAACAACTGGTTTTATGTGGCGTGCATCGAGCTGTGGGGAATCTATGTGCATTTGCCGCGGCTGTTTCCGGCGGCTTTGGTTCGACTTCCGATGTATCTTTATCTGCCGATTCTGCTCGCGTTCTGCTATGTGGTATTTTTTGTGATCGAATTGGGCAGAAGAAAGAGGCGTGCCGGAGAGGAAGGATACGGAACAGATTCCGTGCAGGAAGAGGAAAGCCCGGTGAGCCGAAAGGATTTTATGGACGGGCTGGCGCATGCTCTGACGAGCAAACTCAGTTGGCTGATCGCGGCGCTCTGTGCGGTTCCGCCGTACTGGCTTGCGGAATACTATTATGACGCATATTCGTTCGGAATCGTTGTGAAGGGAGCGGTCACGCTGGTCTCGTTTGCGGCGGCGTTTGCGTTTCTGGCTTACAATAAGGCAAAGAAAATGTGAAAGGCGAGCTCTCAGCCCGCCTTTTTCTTCTCTTTCTTTTCCCGGTACATGTTCTGATCGGACTGGGTGAGGCATTTTTCGAGGGAGTCCTCCCCGCCGTCCAGCGCGGCTATGCCGAATGAGATGCTGAGCTGCCAGCTCCCGATGTGGAACTGCGAGGAGGCTTGTTTCATCTGCGCGACGTAATCCGCGGCCTGCTCTGCGGTCGTGGAGGGAAGCAGCAGGAGAAACTCGTCGCCGCCCATGCGGAACATGACGCTGTCGGGCGGGAGCACGTCCCGGAAAAGCTGCGCCGACATCCTGAGATATTCGTCGCCAGCCATATGCCCGTAGGTGTCATTGATTTTTTTCAGATTGTCGCAGTCGGTGGAGATGAGGCTGACGGGATAAATATTTTTTTTCGGCAGCTCCCGCATGTACTCGTAGAAATAGGCGCGGTTGTACAGACCGGTCAGCTCGTCGGTCGTGGCCTGCCGGTGAAATTCCCGCTTCAGCATCTCGTGCTCGGTAACATTGTGGACAAGACCGATGATGCCGTCAATGTTTCCAGCGTCGTCGAAAATCGGTTCCTTGACGATATCGTAGAATTCCTGCAGCCCGTCCGCGTTGATCTCGATCGTGTAGGCGGCGCCGCGCCCGGTCTGCATGATTTCCATGTCCCTCTTCTGCGCCGCGATGGCGTTCTCCTTGTCCTTGCGGATATCGGGGTCGGTCTTGCCGCGGATCGTCCAGTCCGGATCGTCCGAGTGGTCCAGATGGTGCCAGTAGTGGGTCGCAAAAATGTAGCGTCCCTCCCTATCCTTCAGATAGATGTTGGAGGGAAGCGCTTTCAGCATCTTCTCGATCCCGTAGAACGTCAGAGAATCCTTGAGCATGATCGCGTTTGAGATGCGGTTGCGGATGATATCCGGATTATACGGCCGTCCGATACAGTCAACGTATCCGTGCCCGAGCCGCCCGGAGACTCCCGCCGTCACAACATTGTCGACCAGCATGAGAACCGGAATCTTCGAGAAGTCGGCTTTGCCCTGCATGTATTCAAGAAAATCCGTTTCGTCCACGGACGCCGCATCCGGCTTCATCAGCACAGCGGCGGCGACAGCCCCGTTTTCCTCGAGAAAAGCTTTGCCGGCGCGAATATTGTCAAATTCTATGAAAAGATAATCCTCCGAAAGAAGCGAGCAAAGCTTCTGACGATTTTCGGCATCGTCATCGATAAGCAGAAGCTTCTTTCTGCGGTCGGTGTCTGCACTCATAAAGCAATTTTCCTTTCTTGCTCATTATTATATACATAATAATCTAAAATATCGGAAAAATCAATTCCTCTTTATGTTTCACAATCCTGCCGCTGTCGATGACAGAAACGGATAATAATTCAATAATATACAACAATTTTTAACATAATTGTAACAGTATTGTGGATGCCAAATATAGTATAATCTCAACAGAGATTACCAGAGAAGGGACTTCCGCCCGGCGGAAGAGGTAGACTCGATCCCTTGGGGGAGGGAAATATAATTAAAGAGGGGGCACGCACATGAAAAGGGCCATTGCAATCGTGCTTGCGGGCTGTATGATCGTACAGCCGTTATCGGGTTGCAGTCTGACGGCCGTCGCGTCCGAATCCGTGGTTATTCCGGAGGAGAGCGCTGCGGAGGTGGCTGCGGACGTTATTGGCACGGAAAATACAGAACAGGAGAATATGACACAGACAGATCCGTCGGCGGATATCGGCACACAGGAGCCGGATCCCGTGGACGGTTCTTTTGATGTATCCGCTTCGGAGATCGTCGAGGATGACGCGAGCATAGACGACGCGCTGATTCTGGATGAGGTGATAGCGGTCGACGATATCCCGAATGTTGATCCGGATTCGGGAACGGAACCGACGCCAACGACGGAGCCGGAGTCGATGCCCGGGTCAGAGTTAGAATCAATGCCCGGGTCAGAGCCGGAATCGATGCCTGAGGCAGAAACGGAACCGGAGTCCGAGCCGACCACGGAGTTTGAATCGACCACGGAATTTGAGTCGGAAGCAGAGCTCGAATCGGAGGGCGAATCCGAACAGGAATCCGAGCCTATGCCGATATTGGAGGAGTTGACGGCAGGGATACAGACGGTTTCGCTTGACGGGGAAGCCGGATCATGCGTCGAGGTGAAGGTAGTGGCGACGCTTCCTTTCCTTGATTCGAAGGACGTCGCGATCTCCCTTGAGCCGCTGTCAGGAGGTGCGTCAGGGACGCATTCCGGTACGGTCAGGATTGCGGTGCCGGAGGGGACAGAAGGGAAGAAAACCGCGGCGGCCACGGAGAAATTCTCCGTCACGCCCGGCACATACAGGGTGACGCTTCGTGCCGCTCAGTTTGCGGATTATGTACAGGAAATCAATGTTCCGGCGCACGAGACGATCAAGATCGAGGTGTGCACGTCCAAGATGGACAAATGCGGGTGGCTGCGCCTCGGCGATGTGAACGATGATCATACTATTACGTGCGCGGACGTGGAGGCGCTTGTGTCGGCGGTTCATGCGGATTCGATCGAAACCGCGCTGGATCTGAATGCGAACGGCGTTGTCGATCTCGCCGATCTGCAGTTTGCAGTGCAGGGACTCGACGCGTATCAGGAGGCCGTCGTCACGAGATGTGCTTTGCCGAGACGGGTGGAGAACGGAGAGCAGACGAAGATCGAAGGGATTGACGATCTTCTGAACGACAGCGGCAAAGCGACTCTGAAGCCGATGAACGGAGAGGCGATCTCGGCGGAGAACCCGGTGTCCCTCGCGTTTGATTTCGGGACGGCTTTGACGGAGGAGGACGATCAGGCGAACGCGGAGCTTCCGGTGCTGGGCGGAATGACGCTGCAGGCGCCGGTGGAGAGAGATGAGAAGACCGGAGCGCTCAGCAGCGATATCACGGGCGGATCGGTCCTTGTGGAAGCGGAGGAGAACGGAGCGGCCGTTGTCTATGAGATTCCGCTGATTCCGGGGACAGAACCTGCGCAGGAAAAGATTTCCGGACCGGAGATAGTCGACACGGCGGCGGATGTCGCAGCGGAAGTGAATGCTGAAGCGGAGGAGGATGCCGCAGCGGAAGTGAATGTTGAAGCGGAGGAGGATGCCGGAGCAGAAGTGAATGTTGCGGCAGAGACAGATGAGGTGGATGCCGTTCCCGTTCTGTTGATGACGGCCGGACTGCCGCTTGATGCGATCTCCGTAGACGCGGTGGAGGAGATCGACGCGCAGGAGATTCCGGCGGAGGTTGCCGCGGCAGGCGAGCAGAGCATTGCAGAAGAGATGGCAAACACGGCCGCAGAGGAGCAGGAAGAGACAAAGACGGCGGCCGACAAAGAGCTTACGCCAGACAAAACGCTCGGGGCGGCCACGCTGGAGATGGACGGCTCGTTTGTTCTGGATTTCGGCGCGCAGATCGCCGTAAAGCGGGTTACGATCCGCATTACCGGGACAAAGCAGACGCAGGCTTTAGCAGAGATCGCCAAGGTACAGTTTGTTAATAATATGGAGGACCGGATCCCGGCTCCGAACCTGAACATTCCGGAGATCAGGGAGATCCTGTCCGGAAATGAGGAGCTAGAGATCGACTGGAACGAGCAGGCGAATGTGACCGGCTACGAGATCGAAATATCCGGACCGGTCAAAAAGGCGGAGGATCAGACGCAGATCGTGCGCGTCCTGAGCGCGCCTTATACGATTTCGGCGATCAATGATAAACCGCTGTACAACTACAAGGATTATAAGATCAGGGTTCGCTCCGTCAACGGAGAGTGGAGCAGCCCGTGGACAGAGACGTGGACCGCGCAGCCGGCGCCGGAGAATCCGCCGGATAGGGTCGATAACGTGGTGGCGAAGGGCGGTTTCCGCTCCGTCCATGTATCATGGAAGGATATGGACGATGCGAACGGCTATATGGTCTTTTATCGCGAGAAAGGCACGGACGCCTATATGCCTGTGGCGGAGAGCTATGCGTCCGGACTGATCAAGGACGGGACGGATCGGCTGATGCAGAACAGCTATACGATCACGGGGCTGAAGGATCTCACGATCTATGAGGTCTATGTGGTCGCATGGAACGACTACGATCACGGTTCATGGGGAAACAACGATCCGGGCACAGGCGCCGGACCGCGCGTTGCGGAGGCGACGACCGAGAGCGGCGAAACGCCGCGGCTTCCGAAGTACCAACTGCTCAACACGTATGCAGGGACGTACGACGATAAGGCGGAGGGCGTCGTCGGGAAGCTGACCGATCATATTGTGAGCGCGGTATGCGGCACCCACAACGGACAGAAGATGGTGGAAAGTCCTCTGGATCAGGCGAAAGAGGCAGAAGTCGGAAAGAGTCCGACGGTCAACGGAAAGTCGCGAAGCTTTGCGCAGTGGGCGCTTGGCACGGTGGACAACAGCTATACCTCCTACTGGACAAAGACGGACTGGGACGACGGCGTATCCTATCCGATTGCGAACTTCAGCAAGGGCATCACGGTTACATTCGATCAGCCATATGCGATGAATTACCTTACCTTCACGGCGGCAGATCTGCAGGGGAATGTGGAGACCGCGCAGATCGTCTACTGGAAGGACGAGACCGAGATGAGCGCAGACGCAGGCGGGACGACGGTCGGCTGCAGCGTGGTTCGCTGCCTTGACGAGACGAATCGCCCGTACTATGTAGTGAAGTTTGACGAGAAGATCACGGCGCAGCAGGTGCATCTGTACATCGGCACGACGTATGCCAAGATCAATCTGAAGATCGCGGAGATCCATTTCCACCACTACAACGAGGCGGTGGACGGAGCGGTCGAGGCATTGTTCGCGGATCCGGAGCATTCGATGCTCAGCGAGAATCTGGCGGCGCTTGCAGCGTCTGACAAGGAGGCTGCGAAGGCTGAGATCGACAGAGTGAAAGCGATCGTGGAGACGAAGGATGCCGCGACGGGAGAATATCATCCGCTCAAGGATTTTCTCCTGCTCGATCTGGAGGGCGCAAAGGAGCTTGTCGATCTGCAGTTGGATGAGCCGTTCTATGTGGACAATACGATAACGGCGGCGAAGGACAGACACCTGAATTTCGGCGGTCTGAACGCATGGCAGCCGCTCGGAAGAGTGGCGGCGTCCGGTGAGAAGCTGATCGTCTATGTTGGCCACAATGCGAAGAGCATCCGCCAGAACGCGAGCCTGCAGTTGATCTTTACGCAGTATCATGCAGAGTCGAACGCGCTGGCGAGATCGTACAATCTGAAGGTCGGCAAGAATGAGATCACGGTTCCGGAGATCACGACGACCGGAGGGAAGGAGCGCGGAGGTCAGCTTTATGTGGCCTACACGGGAAACAACGCGAAGGACCAGTATGTCGTGCGTATCAACGGCGGCGCGAAGATCCCGGTGCTGAACCTTCACAACAAGAGCGACAGCGAGAAGAAAGCGGCGATCGCCGCATATGTTGCGGAGCTCGGGAAATATGCGGCTGCGGTCGAGTCGGAGCATACCAGACTGCACCTCAGTGAGACGGAGGCGGAGAAGAAGGATAAGAACGGCGTGAACAACAGCTACGTCTATTTCCCGTACGACAAGCAGAACTGCATTCTGAACGCGACCGATCTGATGATGGATCACATGATGTACTCTGTTCCGGCGACGCAGATCTGGGATGCGCTCAGCGAGTATTCGTCAGACGCCGAAAAGGCCGCCGCGGTGGAGCGCGCGCTGGATGCGATCGAGAAGACGATGACGCTGTTCTATCAGCACAAAGGACTTTTCAAGGGAGCGGGCGGCAATAAGGAGACGCCGGCGCAGCACCTGAATATCCGTTATATGCAGATGTTCTCGGGCGCGTTCATGTATGCGTCGGGCAATCATATCGGCGTGGAGTTCCCGGAGACGAAGCTTGCTATGGCGACGAGCTGGGACGGCTTTGGCTGGGGCGTCGCGCACGAGATCGGACACGACATCAATGATCCGCATTACGCGATCGCCGAGATCACGAACAATTATTTTGCGCAACTGCTCACAAAGGCGGCGAATGCGAATCATGCGACGCGGTTCAAATACGAGGACGTCTACGAGAAGGTGACCTCAGGCGCGATCGGCCGTTCGCCGAACGGTGCAGTGCAGCTTGCGCTCTACTGGCAGCTCCATCTCGCGTTTGACGATTATACCGCGGACGGAAACGGCTGTCGGGACGATCGGTATATTTTCGACGACTACAAGACGATGTTTGACAACCTGTTCTTTGCGCGCGTGGACACGTATTCGAGAAATCCGGGCTCTGCGCCGCAGAACAAGAACAAGGATCAGGCGGTAGAGCTGAAGCTGGTCAAGGACATCGACCAGAATCTGATGCGCCTTGCGTGCGCGGCGGCGCAGGAGAACATGCTTCCGTTTTTCGAGCGCTGGGGCATGGTGCCGGACGAGGAGACGAAGGCCTTTGCCGGACAGTACGGAGCTCCGACCGAGAAGGCATATTATTACGTGAACGACGATGCGAGAGACTACCGGGCGGCTCACAGACAGGAAGAGGAAAATCTGAAGATCACGGAAAATCGCGCAAACGTCGAGGTCGATCAGGCGAATACGTCCGAGAACCGTGTGACGCTCAGGCTGAGCACCGACGCGGATGAGATGCGCAGGGACGCGATCCTCGGCTATGAGGTGATCCGCAGCACATATTGGAGAGGCCGGAAGCAGGATGCGGAGGTGATTGGCTTCACGCTCGCAGATGCGAACGGCGAGGCGGTTTACACGGATACGATCGCGGCTCTGGACAACCGGGTGCTGTATTATGAAGTGAAGGCGGTCGACAAGTTCCTGAACTATTCGCAGATCTCGGATACCGTTTCGGCGCGTGTGTCCACCGGCGGCGCGCTCGGAAAGAGCCTGTGGTCCGTCGAGACGACCATCACCGCGGCGGAGGGTCAGGACAAGGAGCTTACGGGCGACGACTATCCAGACGGCGGCTTCGACGCGGACAGCAAGTCTGTCTTCGAGTACGGGATCGATAAGGTGATCGACGGCCGCGTCGGAGATGAGGAGGCAGGTCCGTTCCTCGGGACGGCCAAGGCCGGCGACCGGATCATCATCGATATGCAAAAGCCGATGGAGGTCACCTCCGTGAAATATATCGGAAAACCGCTCGGGGCGGTTACGATCTCGGTCAGCAAAGACAAGCACAGTTGGGTGACGGTAAAAGAAAACTATATGTTCAGCGGCCCGGACGAGAAGGGCAGCTCGCAGACGATCTGGTTTGACGCCGTTGAGGCGGATGAGAAGGAAAAATGGATCGGAACCTACGACGCGCGCTATGTGCAGTTTGTTCTTCACGGGGCGGGCGATGTAGAGATTGATGAAATTGATATCTGCGGGCCGTCCGGCGACGATGTTTCGTTCCTTGACGACGTGAAGCAGACGGTCGGAATCGCGAAGGAGACCTGTACTTACGCATATGACGAACAGGGCAATCCGCTTGTAATCCCGGCGGGCGCGCTGGTCTTCACGGGCGGCTACAAGGGCAATCCGGCCTACAACATGGTGATGCTCTACGACGACGCCGTGACGGAAGAGGCGGACAGAAGCGTCCGGCACGGCAACGTGGTCGGCGCGGATCTCGATGCGGATACTGTATACGCGGAGCAGGTGATACTCGCGGACGTTCCGGAGAACGGCAATCTCGGAGAGACCTCGAACGGAAGATGGATCTACTTCGTGACGCCGCCCGACGAGACGGATTGGACGGATCCGGTGAAGGTCAGAGCGCATTCGCAGGCGGTTTACGAGGGAATCCTGAAAGGCGGAGGCGGCAGAGTCCGCGCGGAGCTGTACCGGGTGGACAATGCCCATACGCTTGCGGGAGAGCGCATCGTCAGCGATACCGCGTTTTTGACATTGCCGCAGAGCTTTGAAGAGCTCGCAGAGCTTACGCTGAATATCACGGCGCCGAAGCCGGATCAAAAAGCGGGACAGCAGTAAAGGAGGAATTTGAAATGAAAAAAAGAATGATAAATTTTCTCATGTCAGTTTTGCTCGTTACTGCATTTTCCGCGGCTACGGCGTCGGCGAAAAATATTGCGACGGCCGTTCTGGAGAAGGAGGAAGGCGGCAACGATGTGTCGGTAGCCATAGAGCTTCCGCAGAACAAGTCAGAGACAGTCACTTCACTTCGCTTTAAGCTTCTTGTGGCGGTCGAGGAGACCGGGCAGGTTGCATTTGACGGGCAAAGCGTGTCGTTTGACTTCGCGGAGGTTCCGGTCGAGGTGAAGGATGCGGTTGTCTGGTACGATCCGGAGGTCACGGATTATGTTGTAGACGTTATTGTATCCGGAAAGGAGCCGATTTTCCAAGGCACGGACGGGGCGGCGCTTCCGATCGGCACGCTGCGGCTGCCGGACGGAGAGTATTATGCGGAGGTCGGGTGCGTAGTCACGGACGACGAGCAGGACAGCACCTCAAAGCTGCAGTATACGGACAGCGTCGGGCTGGAGACGATGTCGGCCTCCCTGAAGGACTCGGAAACCATTTTCATAGGGAAAAAAGAACAGTCGGACACCGAACAGGAGGAGACGCCTTCTGTGCCGCAGGATCCGGGAAACGCACAGGAACCGCAGGAGGAGACGCCGGATCTGACTGAGCCGGTTCCGTCCGGATCGGCGATCGGGGCGGGGACGCAGACCGAAACCGCGCCGGAGTCGGAACCCGCGCCCGCGCAAAGACCTCCGCTGCAGCCGGCCGAACCGCGCAGGAACGGACTGGCCGCGCCGAAGCTTACGGTAAAGGCGGTGACGGGAACCGAACAGCTCAGCTTTACATGGAAGGCCGTGAAGGGCGCAAAGGGATACCAGATCTACAAGTATGACGAGGCGTCCGGAGAGTATAAAAAACAGAAGAACGTCAAGGGTACCTCATATACGGCGAAATACGCTTACGGTGAGATCTGCAGGTTTCGGGTGCGCGCCTATAAGAAAGAGAAAGGCAGCACGGTGTACGGGCCTTTCAGCGCAGAAAAAGAGGTGACGGTGTCTTCGTTCAACAAGAATGAGAGCGTCAATGTTCAGGTGACGATCCCGGCAAAGGGCAGAAAGCTGCATTTCGCATGGAATTCGGTGCCGGGCGCGGACGGATATCAGATCCTGCGCTACAACGACGCGAAGAAGCGCTACAAGGTCGTGCGGACGATCTCTGCCGCGGATGTCACACAGTGCCGGGCCGTAAAATACAAATTTGCAACGGACTATCGGTTTGAAATGCGTGCTTTTGCGTATGACGAAGACGAAAACATGGTGTTCGGCGAGGCCGGCAGCGAGGCGAGTATCACAACGCCGCCGGATCAGGTGAGCAGAATCCGGGTGAAATCTCCTGAGGAGTTCACAATAAGCGTCACTTGGAAGAAGGTGCCGGGCGCGGACGGATATTTTATTTACAGAAGCGAGCCGGACGACAAGAGCGTGATGAAGAGGATCGCAAAGGTCAAGAGCAATGTCAGCAATTATGTCGACGAAAACCTTGACGGCGGCGCACGGTATTATTATCAGGTTGCGGCGTTCAGACGCTCGAAGACCGGAAAACGGCGGATGATCGGCGCTATGAGCGTTATGAGATCTGCGGAAGTAAAGTAAGAGAATCACAGGATAAAACGGAGGTGTAACAAATGGGACTGATTAAGGCTGCATTAGGCTCTGCGGGCGGCGTGCTCGCCGATACATGGAAGGAGTACTTTTACTGCGAGGCGATGGACGCGGATATTCTCGTGTGCAAGGGAATGAAGCGTGCTTCCGGGCGTTCTTCCAACAAGCATGGGAGCGACAATATCATCACGGACGGTTCGGCGATCGCGGTGGCAGACGGACAGTGCATGATGATCGTCGAGAACGGCAAGGTCGCAGAGGTCTGCGCGGAGCCGGGCGAGTATGAGTACGACAGCAAGACGGAGCCGAGCATTCTGGGCGGCGGCTTCGGAGAGACGCTCCGCAGGACGTTTGAGGCGATCGGCAAGCGTTTCGAATTCGGCGGCGAGCCGGCGAAGGATCAGAGAATTTATTATTTTAACACGAAAGAGATCATGGGAAATAAGTACGGCACCGCGACGCCCGTGCCGTTCCGCGTGATTGACCGCAACATCGGGCTGGACGTGGATATCTCGATCCGCTGCAACGGCGAATATTCCTACCGTATTGCGGATCCGATCCTGTTCTACACGAACGTGTGCGGCAATGTCAGCGACGTGTACGAGCGCTCCGAGATGGACAGTATGCTCAAGACCGAGCTGATGACGGCGCTGCAGCCGGCGTTTGCAAAGATCTCAGCGCTGGGCGTGCGCTACAGCGAGCTTCCGGGGCACACGATGGAGCTGGCGGACGCGCTCAACGAAGTCCTCTCGAAGAAGTGGAAGGAGCTGCGCGGCATCGTGGTGGCGTCCTTCGGAATCAATTCGGTTTCGGCTTCGAAGGAAGACGAGGACATGATCAAGCAGATGCAGAAGAGCGCGGTGATGCGCGACCCGACGATGGCGGCGGCGACGCTTGTCGGCGCGCAGGCGGACGCGATGCGCGCGGCGGCTTCCAATTCGGCGGGCGCGATGAACGGCTTCATGGGTGTCAACATGGCGGCAAATGCCGGCGGGATGAACGCCCAGAATCTGTATGCGATGGGACAGCAGCAGACTCAGGCGGCCGCTCCGGCAGAAAGCTGGACGTGCGCGTGCGGCGCGGTAAACACCGGAAAATTCTGTTCCGAGTGCGGGGCGAAGAAGCCAGACGAGAGCTGGACGTGCGCGTGCGGCGCGGTAAACACCGGGAAATTCTGTTCCGAGTGCGGGGCGAAGAAGCCGGACGAGAGCTGGACGTGTTCCTGCGGCGCGGTGAACACCGGGAAGTTCTGCTTCGAGTGCGGTGCAAAGAAACCTGAATAAAGGTGATCGAGGGATTATGTCAGATATTTTGGAGTACAAGTGTCCGTGCTGCGGAGGCGCGATCCGCTTCGACAGCGCCACTCAGAAAATGAAATGTCCATATTGTGACACGGAGTTCGAGGTGGACACGCTAAAGCAGTTCGAGGAAGAGAATATTGAGGAGGATCGGGATCCGAGCTGGAGTGGGGAGAACGTCTCGCAGAATGGGGACGAGCTGGACGGAGATCAGGAAGGGCTGGTTACGTATGTATGCGAGTCCTGCGGCGGACAGATTGTTGCGGATCGTAATATGGCGGCGTCGAGCTGTCCTTACTGCGGCAATTCGGTAATCGTCACGAAACAGCTCTCCGGAATGCTGCGCCCTGATTTCGTGATTCCGTTTAAGCTTGACAAAAAGGCCGCGGAAGATCGGCTCCGGCAGCATCTGTCGGGAAAGGTTCTGCTTCCCTCCCTGTTCAGGAAAGAGAGCCGGATCAAAGAGATACGGGGCATCTATGTGCCGTTCTGGCTCTACGACTGCGACGCGCAGGCGGATATCCGCTGCCGGGCAACGGCAATCAGCACTTGGAGACAGGGCGATTATATGTATACGGAGACGAGGCATTATCTGGTGGCGCGCAGCGGCGATATCGGGTTCGACAAGGTTCCGGCGGACGGCTCTCTCAAGCTGGACGATGCGCTGATGGATTCGCTTGAGCCGTATGATTATTCGGAAGCGGTTGATTTTCAGACAGCGTATCTCGCCGGATATTTTGCGGACAAATATGACCAGAGCTCTGAGGACTGCGCACCGCGCGCGAACAGCCGTATGCGGGTGAGCACGCAGAATGCCTTTCTGAGTACGATCGCCGGATACGCGACGTGCGTACCCGAGCATATGAGCATTCAACTGAAGCAGGGCAGGATCCGCTATGCGCTTCTTCCAGTCTGGCTTTTGAACACGGTGTACAAGGGACAGACCTATACCTTCGCGATGAACGGACAGACCGGGAAATTTATCGGAAATCTGCCGGCAGACAAAGGCAAGGCGCTTGCAATCGCGGGAGGCGTGTTCGCGGCGGTAACGCTGCTTTCGTGGCGACTTATGTGTTTTTTACTGTAGAGGAGGAGACTGCGTGAAGATGTGGAACGGGAAAAAGAAAGATGCGCGGGATCTTCTGTCACGGCAGTCCGGACTGCGCGGACAAAACGCCGCAAAAGCCGCCGCAAGGCTGGGAATTTTGCTCCTGCTGAGCGTTTGTTGTTTCAGTCTGTGCGCGTTCGCCAATGACGTGAAGGTCGCGGACGAGGCGGGACTTCTGGACTATGAAGAGGAGCAGGAGCTTCAGGAGCGGCTTTCCGAGATCGCAGAAGAGTACCAGAGCGATGTGGTGGTGGCTACGGTCAATTCCTGCGAGGGGATGGATGTGCAGAGCTTCACGGACCGGTACTATTACGAGAACGGCTACGGTTACGGGCCGGAGATCGACGGAATTATACTGCTTGTCAGTATGCAGGAGCGGCGCTTCCATCTGGCGACCAGAGGCAGCGCGATCGACACATTCACGGACTATGGGCTTGAGGTCATAGATGAGGAAATCACTCCGTATCTGAGCGATGGCGAGTATGCCAAAGCCTTTGAGAAATTCGCGGATCTCGCGGAGGAATTTCTTGAAGAGGACGAAGAAGGCAGGCCGTTCGATACAAATCATACCTACAAAAAAAGAACCGTGGAATCCGGAGTCTATTTTTTATTCGCGCTTGGGATCGGGCTTTTTGCCGCTGTTGTCACACTGATTATGCTGCATCAGCAGTTGCGCTCCGTCCGTGTAAAAAATGAGGCGAGGGATTATGTGCGAAGCGGCAGCTTCCGCGTCACGCGCGCAAACGATATCTTCCTTTACCGGACGGTGTCGCGGTCGAGAATTCAACAGGATTCCTCCGGCGGCCGCGGCGGAGGAGGAGGGAGCATGACGCACTCCGCACCCGGAGGAGGCGGCAGAGCCGGGGGACGCAGCGGGTCGTTCTGAAAAAATATTTACAAAAAAGAATAGCTTTGATATGATATACATAGAAATAGAGAGAGAAACTTTGAGGTGGTCAATTTCGTGGCAGCCACACACCCTTTGGGTTAAAAGTGATGCAGGGGAACGCCACGCCTGCCAAAGTTTCTCTCTTTTTATGCAATTAAGCCGTGTTTTATGCGCAGGGGATGCAATAGGCTGTGCGTAGTCTGCGAACGAAACAGCCGCAAAAGAGCCGGATGTTGCCTGCCTGCAAGCAAACGATAGGCAGTTCGACGCAGATTCGCGAGCATAGCGACAACTGTCGGAGCATGTTTGAGCGTAGCGAGTTTGCGGAGACAGGTGTCAATAAGCGGCGGAACGAATCAAGGAGAACAACTCGTTTGCGGTGGGCAGGCACATCGGCTCTTGCGGCGTCCGGTTATTCACTCTACACGATCTCAGTCATCCTCCGGCATGCCCTCCGTCGTGTAGACCTGCCTCTTGCGGGCCATCTCGTCGCTCTCAAGATATTCGTCGTAAGTCGTGATCTTGTCGATCAGCTTGCCGTTTGGCAGGATCTCCATGATGCGGTTGGCGGTCGTCTGGACGATCTGATGGTCGCGGGACGTGAAGATCAGCACGCCCGGGAATTTAATCAGGCCGTTATTCAGGGCCGTGATTGCTTCCATATCGAGGTGGTTCGTCGGTTCGTCAAATAGAAGGACGTTCGCGCCGGAGATCATCATTTTCGAGAACATGCAGCGCACCCGTTCGCCTCCGGAGAGTACCCGGAGTTTTTTTACGCCGTCCTCACCGGCGAACAGCATTCTGCCGAGGAAGCCGCGCACGTAGGTCGCGTCCTTGATCTCGGAGAACTGGGTCAGCCAGTCCGCGATCGTCAGGTCAGAGTCGAATTCCTTGGTGCTGTCCTTCGGGAAGTAGGCCTGCGAAGTCGTGACGCCCCACTTGAAATGTCCCTCGTCCGGCTCGATCTCGCCCATCAAAATCTGCAGGAACGTCGTCTTGGCAAGCTCGTTGCCGCCCACAAGCGCCACCTTGTCGTTGTGGCCGAGCGTGAATGTGACGTCGTCGAGCACCTTGACGCCGTCGATCGTCTTGGAAAGATTCTCGACCATGAGCACCTCGTTGCCGATCTCGCGGTTCGGGCGGAAATCAATATACGGATATTTGCGGCTCGACGGCTTGATCTCGTCGAGCTGAATTTTTTCGAGGGCGCGCTTTCTCGAAGTCGCCTGCTTGGACTTTGAGGCGTTCGCCGAAAAGCGTGAGATAAACTCCTGCAGCTCCTTGATCTTTTCTTCTTTCTTCTTGTTTGCTTCCTTCATCTGGCGGATCAGCAATTGGCTGGACTCGTACCAGAAATCGTAGTTGCCGGCGTAGAGCTGGATCTTGCCGTAGTCGATGTCCGCGATATGCGTGCAGACCTTATTCAGAAAATAGCGGTCGTGCGATACGACGATCACAGTGTTGTTGAAGTTGATCAAAAACTCTTCAAGCCAGTTGATGGCGTCAAGATCCAGATGGTTCGTCGGCTCGTCGAGCAGCAGGATGTCCGGATTGCCGAACAGGGCGCGCGCAAGGAGCACCTTGACCTTCTCGCTGCCGTCGAGATCCTTCATCAGACTGTAGTGGAGAGAGGTGTCGATGCCGAGTCCGTTCAGGAGCATGGCGGCGTCCGATTCCGCTTCCCAGCCGTTCAGCTCTGCGAACTCCGCTTCGAGCTCGCTGGCCCGGATACCGTCCTCGTCGGAGAAATCCTCCTTTGCATAGATCGCGTCCTTTTCCTTCATGATGTCATACAGGTGTTGATTGCCCATGATGACGGTGTCGAGGACCGGATATTCGTCGTACTTGAAATGATCCTGCTCGAGCACAGACATACGCTGGCCGGGCGTCATGAAAACGTCCCCCTTCGTCGTCTCCAGCTTGCCGGAGAGGATTTTCAGGAATGTGGATTTGCCGGCGCCGTTCGCGCCGATGAGTCCGTAGCAGTTGCCCTCCGTGAACTTGATATTCACGTCCTCGAACAACGCTTTTTTGCCGATTCTAAGAGTTACATTATTTGCACTGATCATTTGATAACCTCTTATTTTCCGTATTTTCTGTTCCGTTTGTTTCTTTGCCTATTATACATGAATCGCCGATAAATTCAAGGAAAATTAAGGTGTATAGAGAAAAATACAAAAAATACTGGAAAAAACCGTCTGAGAAAAATGGACAAACAAACAAACCTGTGCTAGAATTATTTCTGTATGTAAACAATATTGGGCCTACAGGCTCAAAAAGAAATAAGGAGGAATCACAAAATGGCAAGAAAAATGAAGACCATGGATGGAAACCATGCGGCCGCTCATGCGTCATATGCGTTTACCGATGTGGCTGCAATCTATCCGATCACCCCGTCATCTGTCATGGCAGAAGCCACGGATGAATGGGCAACTCAGGGCCGTCTCAACATCTTCGGCCAGACCGTACAGGTCACCGAAATGCAGTCTGAGGCGGGTGCTGCCGGCACGGTGCACGGTTCTCTCGCGGCAGGTGCTCTGACGACTACATACACGGCGTCTCAGGGTCTCCTTCTGATGATCCCGAACCTGTACAAGATCGCCGGTGAGAGACTCCCGGGCGTATTCAACGTTTCTGCGCGTGCGCTTGCGAGCCATGCACTTTCGATTTTCGGCGACCACTCCGACGTTTACGCATGTCGTCAGACCGGCGCCTGCATGCTGTGTGAGTCCAGCGTTCAGGAAGTCATGGACCTGACGCCGGTGGCGCACCTTTCCGCGATCAAGGGCCGCCTGCCGTTCATCAATTTCTTCGACGGTTTCCGTACTTCCCACGAGATCCAGAAGATCGAGACATGGGATTATGAAGACCTGAAGGAGATGCTTGACTTCGACGCGCTGCAGGCGTGGAGAGATCAGGCTCTGAATCCGAATCATCCGTGCCAGAGAGGTTCCGCTCAGAACCCGGATATCTTCTTCCAGGCACGTGAGGCGATCAATCCGTACTACGATGCGATGCCGGCGATCGTTCAGGAGTACATGGACAAGGTCAACGCGAAGATCGGCACGGATTACAAGCTGTTCAACTACTACGGCGCTGCTGACGCTGAGAAGGTCATCATCGCTATGGGTTCTGTCTGCGACACCATTGAGGAGACGATCGACTACCTGATGGCGGCAGGCGAGAAGGTTGGCGTTGTGAAGGTTCGCCTTTACAGACCGTTCTGCGCGGACGCGCTGATCGCTGCGATCCCGGAGACCGTGAAGCAGATCTCCGTTCTGGACCGCACGAAGGAGCCGGGTTCTCTCGGCGAGCCGCTGTATCTGGACGTTGTCGCAGCCTTGAAGGGCAGCAAGTTCAACGATACCCCGATCTTCTCCGGACGTTACGGCCTTGGTTCCAAGGACACGACCCCGGCGCAGATCGTTGCTGTATACAACAACACCGAGAAGGCGAGATTCACGATCGGCATCAAGGACGATGTGACGAACCTTTCTCTGGAGCTGGGCGAGGATCTTGTTACGACTCCGGAAGGCACGATCAACTGCAAGTTCTGGGGCCTCGGCGCGGACGGTACCGTCGGCGCGAACAAGAACTCCATCAAGATCATCGGCGACAATACCGATATGTATGCGCAGGCATATTTTGATTACGATTCGAAGAAGTCCGGCGGCGTGACGATGTCCCACCTCCGTTTCGGCAAGCTTCCGATCAAGTCCACCTACCTGATCCACAAGGCGAATTTCGTGGCCTGCCACAATCCGTCCTATGTGCGCAAGTACAACATGGTTCAGGAGCTGGTAGACGGCGGCACGTTCCTTCTGAACTGCCCGTGGGATATGGAGGGTCTTGAGAAGCATCTTCCGGGACAGGTGAAGAAGTTCATCGCGGACCACAACATCAAGTTCTATGTGATCGACGGCGTGAAGATCGGTATCGAGACCGGCATGGGCCCGACCCGTATCAACACGATCCTTCAGTCCGCATTCTTTAAGCTGGCAAACATCATTCCGGAGGATAAGGCGAATGAGCTGATGAAGGCTGCCGCGAAAGCGACCTACGGCCGCAAGGGCGACGACGTTGTGCAGAAGAACTGGGCGGCGATCGACGCAGGCGCGAAGCAGGTGGTTGAGATCAAGGTTCCGGAGAGCTGGAAGAACGCTGAGACCGAGGACATTATCGCGAAGGATGTCACCGGCAAGAGACAGGATGTCGTAGATTTTGTCAATAAGATCCAGCACGCGGTCAACGCGCAGGAGGGCAACAACCTTCCGGTGTCCGCGTTCAAGGATTACGTGGACGGCACAACCCCGTCGGGTGCTGCCGCATACGAGAAGCGCGGTATCGCAGTGGATATCCCGGTATGGAATCCGGAGAACTGTATCCAGTGTAACCGCTGCTCTTATGTCTGCCCGCACGCTGTCATCCGTCCGATCGCTATGACGGACGCAGAGGTGGCCGCGGCTCCGGAAGGACTGAAGACACTTCCGATGACCGGCATGGACGGCTACAAGTTCGCGATGGTTGTCTCCGCTCTGGATTGTACCGGATGCGGTTCCTGCGCGAATGTCTGCCCGGGCAAGAAGGGCGCGAAGGCACTCACGATGGAGAATCTGGAAGCAAACGCGGACAGCCAGAAGTATTTCGACTACGCGGTAGAGCTTCCGGCGAAGGCGGATGTTGTAGAGAAATTCAAAGAGAACACCGTGAAGGGCTCTCAGTTCAAGCAGCCGCTGCTTGAGTTCTCGGGCGCATGCGCAGGCTGCGGCGAGACTCCTTATGCGAAGCTGATCACACAGCTTTTCGGTGACCGGATGTACATCGCGAACGCGACAGGATGCTCCTCCATCTGGGGCAACTCCTCGCCGTCCACCCCGTACACGGTGAACAAAGAGGGCAAGGGCCCAGCATGGGCGAACTCTCTGTTCGAGGACAACGCAGAGTACGGCTACGGCATGCTGCTGGCTCAGAAGGCTCTGAGAAACGGCCTGAAGACCAAGGTGACCGCGCTGCTTACCTGCGACTGTTGCGGCGAGGACGTGAAGTCTGCCGCTCAGGAATGGCTTGATACCTTTGACAGCGGCATCACGAACGGCCCGGCTACAGATAAGCTGATCGCGGCATGCGAGGCTTGCGGCTGCGACGAGTGCAAGACCGTTCTGAAGGATAAGGATTACCTCGCTAAGAAGTCTCAGTGGATCTTCGGTGGAGACGGCTGGGCATACGACATCGGCTTCGGTGGCGTGGATCATGTGCTCGCGAGCGGACAGGATGTCAACATCATGGTATTCGATACCGAGGTTTATTCGAACACAGGCGGACAGTCCTCCAAGTCCACACCGACCGGCGCGGTTGCGCAGTTTGCTGCGGGCGGCAAGGAAGTAAAGAAGAAGGACATGGCTTCCATCGCGATGAGCTACGGCTACGTGTACGTTGCGCAGATCGCTATGGGCGCTGACTTCAACCAGACCGTCAAGGCGATCGCGGAAGCTGAGGCTTATCCGGGACCGTCGCTCATCATCGCTTACGCTCCGTGTATCAACCACGGCATCAAGAAGGGCATGAGCAAGGCACAGACCGAGGAAGAGCTGGCTGTAAAGGCAGGCTACTGGCACTGCTTCCGCTTCAATCCGGCGCTCAAGGCTGAGGGCAAGCCGGCATTCACTCTGGATTCCAAGGCTCCGACCGAGGACTACAAGGAATTCCTGAACGGTGAGGTCCGCTACAACTCCCTGATGAGAGCAAATCCGGAGAGAGCGGCGATGCTGTTCGACAAGTCCGAGACCTACGCGAAGGAGAGATACGAGTATCTGAACAAGCTGATCACGCTGTACGGAAACGAGTAAGAAATCCAGACGCGGATCCGAAAGGATCATCGATAAGCAGTAAATATGGGCGCCCCGCAGACCGGAAACGGTTTGCGGGGTGTTTCTTTTCGGAAAACGGATGGAGGAACATTTTATGGCCGGATTTGACGAAATACTATATTGATAAATACGTATAAAATGTTTTTATGCACTTTAGCGATCCAGAAAAGATGATAGTTTTATTGACACAATACAAGAAGTGAATTATAATATACTATATCTTGATTCACTTTTTGAAATGCTGATTTTGGAGGGTGTTATGTTTATCGGGCGCGAGCAGGAGTTGAAGAATCTGAACCGTATGTATGAGAGCGATAAACTGGAGGTTGCGATTGTCTACGGACGCCGTCGTGTCGGCAAGACGACGCTAATCAATGAGTTCTGCAAAGGAAAGAAGACTATTTTTTTCGCCGCGCAGGAGAACAGCGCTGAACAAAATCTGGCGGCTCTGTCCGATGCGATTACTGAGACATTGTCGGGGCAAGGGATTGCACGACAAGATGCGTCAGACAGGAATGCGACATTTTCGATTGAGGCTGGGCGCCGGGAGGTGACGGTTCAGAGTGCAACTGGTTATAATATGGCAGGTCTTATGTACCGCAGCTTCGCGGATGCGATGTCCGGGATCGCGCATGCCGCAAAAGAGGAACGGCTGATTTGGGTAATCGACGAGTATCCGTATCTTGCTCAAGCAGAAAAAGGAATTTCTTCTTTGCTGCAAAATTTTTTAGATCATCAGTTTAAGGAGACACGGCTGTTTTTGATCCTTTGCGGCTCTTCTATGAGCTTCATGGAACAACAAGTGCTGGGATATCAGAGTCCGCTCTACGGGCGGAGAACTGCGCAGTTTAAGATTTTGCCGTTCGACTATCTGGATACGGGTCGGTGGTTTCCGGATTATTCCTGCGAGGACAAGGCGCTGATGTATGGGATCACGGGAGGAATACCGCTGTATCTGGAACAGTTTTCGCCAAATCTTACGGTCCGGGAGAATTTGTTGGAGAACATTTTCCAGAGAAATGCCATGCTGTACGAGGAGCCGTCTAATCTGATTAAACAGGAGCTTCGGGAACCGTCCACATACAACGCGGTTATTACAGCGATTGCAGCAGGCAAGACGAAGCTGTCCGAAATTGCGACTACGGTCGGGGTGGAGACAGGATTGTGCGCGAAATATATTTCTAATCTGATGACACTCGGGATCGTAGACCGGGAGACGCCGATCACAGCTCCAACGGGGAAAAAGACTTATTATCGGATCTGCGATCAGTTTTTCCACTTCTGGTACAGCTTTGTTCCGCGTAACATATCGGCGATCCAATCAGGAAGGATCGAGCAGAGCTACGCGATTGCGATAGAAAGCCGTCTGCCTGATTATATGGGAACGGTGTTTGAGCAGATGTGCAGGGATTATATTCTGTACTATGACACGGGACTTCCATTTCCCATGGGAAACATCGGGCAATGGTGGGGCGGCAATCCCAAGACGCATAGTCAGGCGCAGATTGATATTGTAGTCACTTCCGCGGAGGATGACAGTTGTGTGGTTGGCTCCTGCAAGTACAGGAATACCCCGGTGGATGTGGATGAGCTGACGCTGATGGAGGAGTACGCGGAAGCGATGGGGCATTTTGGACAGAAATATTACTATCTGTTTTCAAAGTCCGGCTTCACGGACGCGCTTACCACTCGGGCAAAGGAAGAGAGAGAAAAAGTCCGATTGATTACACTGGGAGATATATATCAGATTTTTACTTAAAAGATGGCAAGCCACTGCAGAATATATAGCTCCTTCGATAACCAGAGATGTTTGGAGAGAATATGCGTATATCTTCCCATACATCTCTGGTTTTCAGTTTACAGCTTTTTCCTGATGTGGTAAGATGTACGCGAAAGAGAGGAAAATGTGATGGCCAGACAAAGGATGCCGGATCAGGAGAATTACAGACAGATCGACGTGCCGGATACGCGCAGAAGAAGCGGTGCTTCCGCGGGGAAACGAGCCTCTTCCGGAAGCCGCGGACAGGCATACGGAAGGCAGGACGGCCGTGCGCAGGGACGCAGCGGGAGAGAGCAGTCCGCCGGACGACAGGACGACCGCCGCGTGCAGAGACGCAGCGGAGGCTCGGGGCGCAGCAGCCGCGGCAAAATGTCAGGGAGAGGGTATGCGCCTCAGCGTCAGAGACCGGTGCTGACGCCGTCAAACTTCTTGCTCGCGCTGATCGGATTTCTGTTTCTCGCCTGCGTGTCGGTGGTGCTCGTGCTGAATTTGCGGACGATCTATTATTTCGATATCCGTTATCAGCAGTTGGAGAGCAAGACGGGACTTTCCGAGGATGTGATCCGGGAAAATTATGATACGCTGATCGATTACAATCTGGTGATGAAGGGCGTGAAGAAGCTGGAGTTCCCGGATTTCCCGATGTCGGAGCACGGCGAGACGCATTTCCGGGAGGTGAAGCGGATCTTTTTTGCAATCCAGTATCTTCTGGTGATCTCGGGCGTGGCGTTTCTTTTCGGCTTGGCGAAAAAGCTGCGACGCAGGGATTACGGATGCCTGAAGCTGATCTCGGTGCTGACTGTGGCGATCCCGGTGGCGCTGGGTGTGCTTGCCGCCGTGAGCTGGAATAGCTTTTTCATAAAATTTCATGAGATTTTTTTCAGCAACGACTATTGGATTTTTGATCCGGTCACGGATCCGGTGATCCGCATTCTGCCGGACACGTTTTTCTTCCACTGCGCGGTGGCAATCCTGTTTTTCCTGCTGCTCGGCGGGGTGCTGACAGGCGCGATCTATCGCTTCGCGACGCGGAAATATCGCAGACAGCGGCAGATGGAGCAGTTGATGCGGTGAAACTTGGAATCGAAAAGCAAGAATAAACGGAAGAAGCTACAGAAAACGAAAGTAGAGCGATCATGATTTGATAAGTTTGCAGAAGGAGGATAAAGAGATGTTGGAATTCAGGTATGACACGCAGCTTTTGATCGAGGGCAAGGATTTGGACGAGGATGAGATCGGCGAATACTTTACGGAGCATTTTAAGGGAGACTGTCTGCTGGCGGTCGGGGATGAGGAGCTGATCAAGATTCATTTCCACACGAACGAGCCGTGGAAGGTTCTGGAATATTGTGCCTCGCTCGGGGAAATCTATGATATTGTGGTAGAGGATATGGACAGGCAGTCACGGGGACTGAAGGGCTGAGAACAAAAGGAAAACGGGAAAACAGAGAGACGAGGCAGAGAGACAGAAAACAAAGAAACAAAGAAACAAAGAAACAAAGAAACAAAGAAACAGAGAGATTGGGAAAGAATCTATAGAAGAAATTGCAGAGAAATTGAAAAGGGCAAGGAGGTCGAAGAATGAATTTAGAAAAAATCCCGCAGTATGAATTGGTTATGCAGAAACGGATCGAGGACATCCGCTCGGATGGTTACCTGCTGCGCCACAAAAAGAGCGGCGCGCGTGTGATGGCGCTGGAAAACGACGACAACAACAAGGTGTTCGGCATCGCGTTCCGGACGACGCCGACGGACAGCACGGGCGTGGCGCATATTCTGGAGCACAGCGTGCTGTGCGGCAGCAAAAATTTCCCGTCGAAGGATCCGTTCGTCGAGCTGGTGAAGGGCTCGCTGAACACGTTCCTCAACGCGATGACGTTCCCGGACAAGACGATGTATCCGGTCGCGAGCTGTAATGAGAAGGACTTCCGCAATCTGATGCACGTCTATCTGGATGCGGTGTTTTATCCGAATATCTATACGAAGGAGGAGATCTTCCGGCAGGAGGGCTGGAATTATCAGATCGAGTCGCCGGAGGATGAGATCGTCTACAACGGCGTCGTCTACAATGAGATGAAGGGCGCGTTCTCGACGCCGGAGGATGTGCTGGATCGGGAGATTCTGAACTCGCTGTTTCCGGACAATACCTACGGCGTGGAGTCGGGCGGAGACCCGGCGCACATCCCGGATCTGACGTACGAGGATTTCCTCGCGTTCCACAGCAAATATTATCACCCGTCGAACAGCTATATTTACCTGTACGGCGATCTGGACATGGAGGAGCGCCTGAACTGGATGGATCGGGAATACCTGAGCCATTTTGACGTGCTGGAGGTGGATTCCGCGATCCCGATGCAGCAGCCGTTCGACAAGCCGCGCGAAGTACACAGGAGTTATCCGGTTTCGGATACGGATCCGCTGGAGGACAATACCTATCTTTCCTACAACGCGGTGATCGGCACGAGCCGGGATATTGATCTGACGCATGCGTTCGCTGTGCTGGAGTATGCGCTTCTGTCTGCGCCGGGCGCGGCCTTGAAGCAGGCGCTGCTTGACGCGGGACTCGGCAAGGATATCATGAGCTCCTATGAAAGCGGGATCCAACAGCCGATGTTCAGTGTGATCGCGAAGAACGCGAACGGTGCGGACAAGGATCGTTTTGTCCGGGTGGTCCGGGATACGCTTTCCGATCTTGTCTCGAAAGGGATTGATAAGAAGGCTCTGCGCGCCGGGATCAATATCATGGAATTCAGGGCGAGGGAGGCGGACTTCGGCTCATACCCGAAGGGTCTGTTCTACGGGATGGACGTGCTCGACAGTTGGCTCTATGACGACGGCGCGCCGTTCGATTATCTGGATTTTTCTGTCTTTGACAGGATGAAGCAGCGCGTCGACAGCAGGTATTTCGAGGAGCTGGTACAGAAATATCTGCTGGACAACACCCATATGTCGATCCTGACCGTGGAGCCTGAGCGCGGACTGACGGCGAAGAAGGACCGCGAGACCGCAGAGAAGCTGCGCGCTTACAAAGAATCTCTGTCCGAGGCGCAGGTGCAGGAGCTGGTTGACGCGACGGCCAGACTGCGGGCGTTTCAGGATGCGCCGTCGCCTGAGGACGCGCTCGCGAAGCTGGATCCGCTCACGAGGAATGATATCGAGAAGAAAGCGAAGCCGTTTGGGAATAAGGAATATGAGATTGACGGGACCACGGTGCTCCACCATGATATTTTCACGAGCGGGATCGCGTATCTGGATCTTATGTTTGACGCGAATCACATCGACCGCGAGGACGTTCCCTATCTCGGCGTACTCAAGGCCGTGCTTGGGATGGTGGACACGGAGCATTATACCTATCAGGATCTGAACAGCGAGATCAACATCAACACGGGCGGGATCTCGGCCGGGCTGAGCGTTTATCCGGTACTGCCTGACGGCGAGAAGCTGCGCGTGTTCGCCGGGATACGGGCGAAGGCGCTCTATGACAAGCTTCCGTTCACGCTTGAGATGGCGGAGGAAATCCTGTTGCACTCGAAATTTGACGACGATAAACGCCTGTATGAGATCCTTGCGAAGCTGAAATCAAGGCTGCAGATGCTGTTCTCGGGCTCCGGGCATACCACGGCGGCGCTGCGCGCGATGTCTTATTTCTCACAGGCGGCGGCATTCAACGACGAAATCAACGGGCTCGCGTTTTATCGGTTGATCGACGATCTGGAGAAGAATTTCGAACAGCGAAAGGAAGCGCTCAAGGACAAGCTGCGCGCTCTGGTGCGCGAGCTGTTTGGCAGAAAAGGATTGTTCGTGAGCCTGACCTCGGACGCGGAAGGGCTTGAGAAGCTGCGCGCGTCGCTTGGCAGCTTTGTCGAGAAACTGCCGGACGCGGAAACGGAGAAGAAGGACAGCCGACTGCTTCCGGAGAAGAAGAACGAGGGCTTCATGACGGCCGGGCAGGTGCAGTATGTCGCGCGGGCGGGCAATTTCGTGAAAGCCGGTTATGCGTACAGCGGGCTTCTGCGCATCGTGAAAGTGCTGATGAATTACGATTATCTGTGGATCAACCTACGTGTGAAGGGCGGCGCTTACGGCTGCATGAGTTCTTTCGGACGTGACGGAGATTCCTACTTTGTATCCTACCGCGATCCGAACCTTGGCAGAACGAATGAGATCTTTGAGGGAGTGCCGGAGTATCTGGAAAAATTCGAGGCGGACGAGCAGACGATGACAAGCTACATCATCGGGACATTCAGCGATATCGACGTACCGCTCAATCCTTCGGCGCAGGGCCTGCGCGCGCTTGGCGCGTACTTCAGCGGGCTGACCGACGCGGATGTGCAGAAGGAGCGCGACGAAGTGCTGCAGGCGACGCCGGAGCAGATCCGCACACTGGCGCCTCTGGTGCGCGCGGTGCTCTCCGAGCAGGCGATCTGCGTAGTCGGCAATGAGGAGAAGATCCGCGCGGAGCAGGAGCTGTTCGGAAGCATCCAGATGCTGACTGGCGCGGAGGAATAAATATGGAAGCTGCGAATTTCAAATCCGGCTTCGCGACGCTGATCGGGCGTCCGAACGTGGGGAAGTCCACGCTGATGAATCACCTGATTGGGCAGAAGATCGCGATCACGTCAAATAAGCCGCAGACGACGAGAAACCGGATTCAGACGGTCTACACCTGCAAAGAGGGGCAGATCGTGTTTCTGGACACGCCGGGGATCCACAAGGCGAAGAACAAGCTGGGCGAGTATATGGTGCATGTCGCGGAGCAGACGTTCCGGGAGGTGGACGTTGTGCTCTGGCTCGTGGAGCCGACGGATTTCATCGGAAAGGGCGAACTGCACATCGCGGAGCAATTAAAGAAAGCGAATGTGCCGGTGATCCTGATCATGAACAAGATCGACACGGTGGATAAGGAGAAGATCGGCGGCTACATGGAGGGATACCGGGAAATCTTTGATTTCGAGGACATGATCCCGGTCTGCGCGCTGCGCGGCGTGGGCATGGACAAGGTGATCCGAGCGATCTTCCGGTATCTGCCGTACGGACCGAAATATTACGACGACGACACGGTGACGGACCAGCCGCAGCGGCAGATCGCGGCGGAGCTGATCCGGGAGAAGGCGCTTCGCTGTCTCGAGGAGGAAATCCCGCACGGCATCGCGGTCTCGATCGAGAAGATGGAGGAGCGCGGCGCGGGGGACAAGGCGATCATGGACATCGAGGCCACGATCATCTGCGAGAAGGATTCCCACAAGGGCATCATCATCGGCAAGGGCGGCGCGATGCTGCGCAAGATCGGTTCGCAGGCGCGTTACGAGATCGAGAAGATGCTGGAGATGAAGGTCAACCTGCAGCTCTGGGTCAAAGTGAAGAAGGACTGGAGAGACAGCGACTATCTTATCAAGAACTTCGGATATGATAAGAAGGAACTGGAGTAAATATCAGGTGTGGACGGCGTCAGAATAGATGAGGATGAGAGATGAGCGAGCCTCTGAAGGTGAGCGGCATGGTGCTTTCTGCCGTGCCGTTCGGTGATTATGACAAGAGAGTGGTGCTGCTGACGAAGGAGCGCGGGAAGATCACGGCGTTTGCCAGAGGGGCCAGACGACAGAACAGCATGCTTTTGGCGGCTTCGACCCCGTTCGCGTTCGGCGTATTTACGGTCTATGAGGGCAGGAGCGCCTATACGCTGGTGCGCGCGGAAATCTCGGAGTACTTCACGGAGGTGAAGGCAGACTTTGAGGCGGCTTGCTACGGCTGCTATTTCATGGAGGTCGCGGATTACTACTCACGGGAAAATCTGGACGGTTCCGCGATGCTGAATCTGCTCTACGTCACGCTGCGGGCGCTGCCGAAGGAGCAGCCGGACAACGAGCTGATCCGCTGCGTTTTTGAGATGCGCGCGATGGTGCAAAACGGCGAGTACCCTTACGAGACGGCGAAGGACGCATCCCTGCAGGAGACGACACGCTATGCGCTGTCCTATATTCTGAGCGCGCCGCTTCAGAAGCTGTACTCCTTTACGTTGGCACCGTCCGCCTTTGCGGAGCTTCGCAGTGTGCAGGATCATTTCAACCGCATGCACATCGACCGGAAGTTCAAGTCGCTTGATATTTTGAAGAGTATGAAAACAAACAGTTGAAACCTCCGTGTTTTGCATGTATAATATATTGGATCTATTGCGGGATCCTGCGGGAACCGTACAGGAGGACATGCATGGAAGGGAAAAAAATAGGGACGCTGGCGGCTCTTGCGCTCGGCGCTTTGACGCTCACAGGCTGCGAGCTTCTGGGGTATGATTCGTGGGAACCTCAGGGGTCGGCGGCGGTATCGATCGCGGCGGACGGCAGCGTAAAAGAGATCATCAGCGATACGCTTGACGCGGCCTATTACGACGCCACGGAGCTCGGGACGATGGTTCAGAGCGAGGTGAACGATTACAATACAAAGCATGGCGAGGACACGATTCAGGTCAGCAAGCTGGAGACAGAGGACGGAAACATCAGCCTTGTTCTGGATTATGCTTCCGCAAAGGACTATGCGGAATTCAATAATACGGAATTTTTCTACGGCACGATCATCAGCGCTCAGTTGGAGGGCTATCTGTTCGACGTGCCGTACAAGAAGGTGGAGGAAGGTGTCGTGAAGGCGGATGCGGTAGACGGCAGCGAGGTCGTCCGCGAGCTGGACAAGCAGGTGCTGATCCTGAAGGCGCCGCAGGAGGTCCGGGTGCCGGGCGATGTCCTGTATGTGAGCGCGAATGCCGAGGTCCTTTCGAATAATGTTGTGAACGCCACGGGCGAACAGGAGGAAGACGAGGGGCTGATCCTTCCGTCCAACACGGTCTACAAGCCGGAGGAGACTTCTTTTACGGAGCGCTCGGCGGCCAGCAGAGTGTATATCATTTTCGATGATATTCAATAGCATAGAATAAGAACTGCAAAAAGAGAACCGGAGGAGAGATTATTATGGAAAAGACGATGGAGAAGATCGTTGCCCTTGCGAAAGGCAGGGGGTTCGTGTACCCGGGCTCCGAGATTTACGGCGGACTCGCGAACACATGGGATTACGGAAATCTCGGCGTGGAGCTGAAGAATAATGTCAAAAAGGCGTGGTGGCAGAAATTTGTCACGGAGAATCCGTACAATGTCGGCGTGGACTGCGCGATTCTGATGAACCCGCAGACATGGGTGGCGTCAGGGCATCTCGGCGGATTCTCGGATCCGCTGATGGACTGTAAGGAGTGCCACGAGCGTTTCCGCGCGGACAAGATCATTGAGGATTTTTGCAAGGAACAAGGGATCACTCTTGAGAAGTCGGTCGATGCGTTCTCGCAGGAGGAGATGAAGAATTTCATCGAAGAGCACAATATTCCGTGTCCGTCCTGCGGCAAGCACAATTTCACCGATATCCGTCAGTTCAACCTGATGTTCAAGACGTTTCAGGGCGTGACCGAGGACGCGAAGAACACGGTCTATCTGCGTCCGGAGACGGCGCAGGGCATCTTTGTTAATTTCAAGAACGTGCAACGCACGTCGCGCAAAAAGGTGCCGTTCGGTATCGCGCAGATCGGCAAATCGTTCCGCAACGAGATTACGCCGGGCAATTTCACGTTCCGTACCAGAGAGTTCGAGCAGATGGAGCTTGAGTTCTTCTGCGTGCCGGATACGGATCTCGAGTGGTTTGACTACTGGAGAAGCTATTGCATCAACTGGCTGAAGTCTCTCGGCATGAAGGAAGAGGAGATGCGCGTGCGCGACCACGAGAAAGAGGAGCTTTCCTTCTACAGCAAGGCGACGACGGACATTGAGTTCCTGTTTCCGTTCGGCTGGGGCGAGCTCTGGGGCATCGCAGACCGCACGAACTACGACCTGACGCAGCACCAGAACGTGTCCGGCGAGGATATGTCTTACTTCGACGATGAGAAGAAGGAGAAATACATTCCGTTCGTGATCGAGCCGTCGCTCGGCGCGGATCGTGTCGTGCTGGCTTTCCTGTGCAGTGCCTACGACGAGGAGGAGCTTGAGGGCGGCGACATGCGCACCGTGCTTCATTTCCATCCGGCGCTCGCTCCGGTCAAGATCGGTGTGCTGCCGCTTTCGAAGAAGCTGAACGAGGGCGCGGAGAAGATTTACACGATGCTCACAAAGTATTACAATTGTGAATTCGATGACAGGGGCAACATCGGCAAGCGCTATCGCAGGCAGGATGAGATCGGGACGCCGTTCTGCGTCACCTACGATTTCGATTCCGAGACGGACGGCGCCGTGACCGTGCGTGACCGCGATACGATGGAGCAGGAGCGCGTGAAGATCGAAGATCTGAAGGCATACTTTGAGAAGAAATTTGAGTGGTAGTGATAAAGCCCGGTTAATGAAGAATTGCGTAAGTGCCGAAGGCACGAAGCAATTCGCAGGCTTTATATATAAAAACAACACACATACAGGAGGAGTTTCATTATGAAAGGAAACATTGTAGTAGGTCAGTCGGGCGGCCCGACGGCGGTCATCAATTCCAGCCTCGCGGGTGTAGTCAGCAAGGCGAGAGAACTCGGCGTGAAGAAGATTTACGGCATGCACCACGGCATTCAGGGCTTTCTGAATGAGGATCTGGTAGACATGGGCGAGTATATCAAAGAGGACAAGGACATCGAGCTCCTGAAGAGGACTCCATCGGCCTTCCTTGGCTCCTGTCGTTATAAGCTCCCGAAGATCGAGGGCAACGAGGAGGTCTATGACAAGATCTTCGCGATTATGGAGAAGTATGACATCGAGTGCCTGTTCTACATCGGCGGAAACGATTCGATGGACACGATCAAGATGCTGTCCGACTATGCGGCGCTCAAGGGCAAGAGCCAGAGATTCATGGGCGTGCCGAAGACGATCGACAACGACCTTCCGATCACCGACCATTGCCCGGGCTATGGCTCCGCGGCGAAATATATCGCAACTTCCTTAAAGGAGATCATCCGCGACAATGCGAGCTTCGGCATTGAGAAGCCGACCGTGTGCGTGGTTGAGATCATGGGACGTCACGCAGGCTGGTTGACGGCGGCTGCGGCGCTCTCCAGAGATGAGGACTGCGAGGGTCCGGATATGATCTATCTTCCGGAAGTGACGTTCGACATGGACGACTTTATGAAGAGAGTTAAGGATCTGGCGGCAAAGAAGAGCTCCGTGGTGATCGCGGTGTCCGAGGGCATCAAGATCGCGGACGGCAGATTCGTCTGCGAGCTCGGCGGCGGCTCCGATTATGTGGACGCGTTCGGTCACAAGCAGCTCTCCGGCTGCGCGGTCGTGTTGGCGAACAAGATCGCGGCTGAGACCGGCCTGAAGACCCGTGCGATCGAGTTCTCCACCCTGCAGAGAGCGGCGACCCACATCGCTTCCCTGAACGACATCAACGAGGCGTTCAACGTAGGTTATCTGGCATGCAAGGCGGCCGACGAGGGCAAGACCGGCATGATGATCACGATCGACGTCAAGGAGCGCAGCCCGTATCAGGTAGGCTACAGCATCTACGACATCCATGCGATCGCGAATGTGGAGCGTCCGGTTCCGGCTGAGTGGATCGTAAACGACGGCACGGACGTCGGCGAGGGCTACGTAGAGTACGCGCGTCCGCTGATCCTCGGCGAGCTTACACCGCTGATGGTGAACGGCGTGCCGAAGCATCTAGTGCTCAGCAGAGACGCATACAGAAAGTAAAGCATAAAGGAACAGTCGTTCTTTGATGCAGTGTGAAATATAACATACGACAATATTCAGAAGGGTCCGGAGGGATTAGCCATATTCGATTGTCCGAGACAACGAATATGGCAACCCGACGGATCAATTTTTCGCTCCTTTTTCATGTATATTTGACAAATAATTCACGAAAACTGCAAATGTTTGTGAAATAATGCATAAAAAAATACAGTATTTCCTTGACTCACACAGGAAATATGTTACAATTACTAATATATGACTACCAATATTAGGAGGAATGAGCAGCATGACAAAATGGGTATACATGTTTACTGAGGGAAATGCCAACATGAGAAACCTGCTCGGCGGCAAGGGCGCCAATCTTGCCGAGATGACGAATCTCGGACTTCCGGTGCCGCAGGGCTTCACGATCACGACGGAAGCCTGCACGCAGTATTATGAGGACGGCCGGAAGATCAACGACGAGATCATGGAGCAGATCATGGCGGCGATCGAGAAGATGGAAGGCATCACCGGCAAGAAGTTCGGCGACAAAGAGAATCCGCTTCTTGTGTCGGTTCGTTCCGGCGCGCGCGCTTCCATGCCGGGCATGATGGACACGATCCTGAACCTCGGTCTGAATGAAGAGGTCGTCGAGGTGCTGGCGAAGAAGTCCGGCAATCCGCGCTGGGCGTGGGACTGCTACCGCAGATTTATTCAGATGTTCTCGGACGTTGTTATGGAAGTCGGCAAGAAGTACTTTGAAGAGCTGATCGACAAGATGAAGGACGAGAAGGGCGTGAAGCAGGACGTCGAGCTGACGGCGGAGGATCTGAAGGAGCTGGCGAACCAGTTCAAGGCAGAGTACAAGGAGAAGATCGGTTCCGATTTCCCGACCGATCCGAAGGTACAGCTCATGGAGGCGATCAAGGCCGTGTTCCGTTCGTGGGACAACCCTCGTGCGAACGTATACCGCCGCGACAACGATATCCCGTATTCATGGGGCACCGCGGTCAACGTACAGATGATGGCATTCGGAAATATGGGCAATACATCCGGCACGGGCGTTGCTTTCACGCGCGATCCGGCGACCGGCGAGAAGCACCTGATGGGCGAGTTCCTGCTGAACGCGCAGGGCGAGGACGTTGTAGCAGGCGTCCGCACGCCGCAGAAGATCGCGCAGCTTGAGCAGGAGATGCCGGAGGTGTTCAGCCAGTTCACAACGATCTGCAAGACTCTGGAGGATCACTACAGAGACATGCAGGATATGGAGTTTACGATCGAGGACAGGCACCTCTACATGCTGCAGACGCGAAACGGCAAGCGTACCGCGCAGGCGGCGCTCAAGATCGCCTGCGATCTCGTGGACGAGGGCATGATCACCGAGGAGAAGGCGGTCGCGATGATCGATCCGCGCAATCTCGACACGCTGCTTCACCCGCAGTTCGACGCGGCTGCGCTGAAGGCTGCGGAGCCGATCGCGAAGGCGCTCGGCGCATCGCCGGGAGCTGCCTGCGGCAAGATCGTCTTCACGGCCGAGGACGCGAAGGCATGGGCAGGAAGAGGCGAGAAGGTAGTGCTTGTCCGCCTCGAGACCTCCCCGGAGGATATCGAGGGTATGAAGAGCGCGCAGGGCATCCTGACGGTGCGCGGCGGCATGACGAGCCACGCGGCGGTCGTGGCGCGCGGCATGGGCACCTGCTGCGTATCCGGCTGCGGCGACATCACGATGGACGAGGCAAACAAGAAATTTACGTTAAACGGCAAGGAGTATCACGAGGGCGATGCGATCTCTCTTGACGGCTCCACCGGTAATATTTACGACGGCATCATTCCGACGGTCCCGGCTTCGATCGCGGGCGAGTTCGGCAGGATCATGGCATGGGCGGACAAGTACCGCAAGCTCAAGGTTCGCACGAACGCGGATACTCCGGCGGACGCGAAGAGAGCGCGCGAGCTGGGCGCGGAGGGCATCGGCCTTTGCCGTACCGAGCATATGTTCTTCAACGGCAACCGTATCGACGCGTTCCGTGAGATGATCTGCTCCGAGACGGTAGAAGAGAGAGAAAAGGCGCTCGAGAAGATCCTTCCGGAGCAGCAGAGCGATTTCGAGGAGCTGTACGAGGCGCTTGAGGGCAACCCGGTCACGATCCGTTTCTTGGATCCGCCGCTGCATGAGTTCGTTCCGACCGAGGAAGCGGACATCGAGAAGCTGGCGGAGGCGCAGGGCAAGAGCGTCGATGTGATCAAGGCGATCATCGATTCCCTGCATGAGTTCAACCCGATGATGGGACACCGCGGCTGCCGTCTGGCGGTCACATACCCGGAGATCGCGAAGATGCAGACGCAGGCGGTCATCCGCGCGGCGATCAACGTCAAGAAGAGACATCCGGATTGGGATATCTGCCCGGAGATCATGATTCCGCTCGTCGGCGACAACAAGGAGCTGAAATACGTCAAGAAGACGGTCGTGGAGACCGCGGACGCCGAGATCAAGGCGGCAGGCGTGGAGCTGAAGTATCAGGTCGGCACGATGATCGAGATTCCGCGCGCGGCTCTGACAGCGGACGAGATCGCGAAGGAAGCAGATTTCTTCTGCTTCGGCACGAACGACCTGACGCAGATGTGCTACGGCTTCTCCCGCGACGACGCAGGCAAGTTCCTGAACGCATACTACGATGCGAAGATCTTCGAGAACGATCCGTTTGCGAAGCTGGATCAGACCGGCGTCGGCAAGCTGATGGAGACGGCGATCAAGCTCGGCAAGCCGGCGAACCCGAATCTGCACATCGGCATCTGCGGCGAGCACGGCGGCGATCCGTCGTCCGTAGAGTTCTGCCACAAGCTCGGACTGGACTATGTGTCCTGTTCTCCGTTCCGTGTACCGATCGCGCGTCTTGCGGCGGCGCAGGCAGCAATCGCTGACAAATAAGCAAACTGCAAATATGTGTTAAAGGGCAAAAGTAATCAGCCAGTTAAAAAGACCTTGAGAGTGAGAAAAAAACTCATTATCAGGGTCTTTTTCATTTATGCTTCGCCCCGGACGATTCGTGAAAACGACGAATTATAATTCGTAAAAAGACGATTCACGCTGCCACAGGTACTTTTCATGCTTTAAATATTTGAATATTAGATAAAATGTGGTAAATTAATTTGGTAATGTCGCAGTCAAAACAAGAGGTATTTATCAAAAGGAGGAACAAGAATTGAACGAGAAGCAAGAATTAAGGGAAAGAACAAATCCGGCATTTAATACGGCAGAGCCAACATTGCTGCAATTATGTGTCGCAGGTGATGAGGACGCGAAGGTACTGGCAGAAAGATTCGGTACGAATGTAGAAAAGCTTCTGCACGATGCGGAAAAGCAAGATGCTCTCAGCGTGGACCGAACTGTTATGGTAGAAACCCGCTATCGTGTGGCGAACCGTATGATGAGTGACTATGTGAAACAGACTGGGGGGGGGTACAATTCTCGACCTTCCGTGTGGGTTTACTCCCCGGGCGTTGCATGAAGAGTTCAGGGACAAGCATTATATAGGCTGTGATCTGCCTATTGTGACGGATGAGCTTGCTCCGATCGTCAGTGAAATTCTCGCTGAGCGCGGGATATCAAAGAAGGAATACCACGGTGTTGACGCGACAAATTACCAGTCGCTCAGGGATGCGGCTGCGTCCGCAGAAGGTGAGCTTTGTATCACGACCGAAGGACTGGTAACACTTTTTAATGACTCAGAACTTACAGAGCTATGCACGAATGTCCGGCGGCTTCTGGAAGAATTCGGTGGCTGCTGGATAACGGCCGATCTGGAGGCAAATCCGCTTTTCATGTCGGCGATGACGGCAATCCACGGCGAAGCCGCTTTTGAAAAACTGATAAAAGCGATGAATGAGGTTTCGGACATATCAGACACAAAGATAGACGTGAACAATATGACTGTTCTGCGGTTTGACTATGAGAAGAGCCTGAAGAGAGTGACGGACTTCCTGCATTCGGTCGGTTTGAAATGGGAGCGTGTACCTATGGCGGATTATCTGCCGGAGCTCGGCAGTCTGGCGGCATATCCCGACGAAACGAAAGCGGCATATAAAAAGGAGCTTGAGAATGTATATGCATGGATTCTCACTCCTGACGAAAATTACGGAAAAGGCGCAGCGGATTATGACAGCGCAGACTTTGGCGTGAAGGCAAGTATGAGTGACAAAAAGATGAAGATTACTCTCCGCGGCAGAGTTGACTCCATAACCGCGCCGGAACTTCTGTCCGTTTATGAGAAGACGGCGGCCGGGGGAACACCTGAAAAAATTGCTGTAGACATGTCCGCGCTCGAATATATTTCGTCTGCGGGACTGCGTGTGCTGCTTATGATGATCAAGCAGGTAGGAACCGGTAATCTGACCGTTACCGGACAAAATAAAACGGTGCAGAACATTTTGGAGCAGACGGGATTCGCAGATATGGTCGGATAATCTGCCGGACGATTTCCGAATCCCCGAAAAAGGGCAAAATAAAACAGTGCATCAATAAACAGTACAAAGACCTTGGAGCGATGGCAAAACGTCATCCTCCGGGGTCTTTTTTTTGCCCCTCCCGGGAGGAGATCCGGTAGAACATGGATCGGAAGGGAAAAGATAGCGCCACGGATGATCCGGGCGGACAGGAACTACACAAACATGTTTCCATAGTGGGGCAGGAGGATCTATATCTGCACTGCGGCAGACCCTTTGATATCCATATACGCATATACTGACACGGGGAGGGCGGAAGCCTTCCCCTCTTTTTTCTCAGTTTTCCTGATCTGCTCGTATGCGGGGGGAGGGAAAATAGTCCTTGCGCATAACCCATGGACAAGACAAAGTATGGTTGATGTTTTTTACTGTAGTTTGAGGCAAGCATGAGCAAGCTCTTTCTTATTAGTCTTTTGTAAAATATACAATGCTTTCGGCCTGACAGTCTAGGATCTTGCACAAGTGCTCTAATGTATTCATTGTGATGGATTTGTTGCGTTTTAGATTGGTAATTGTATATGGACTTATATGATACTTGTAGATAAGGGTATATTTCGTAATATTCTTTTCTTGCATCGTCTTCCATAATGGGTCATATGAAATCACGATAATACCCCCTTTCTCTTAATATTGTAATTATCACCCCAATTTGGGGGATTGAATATTAACAAAGATTTGTCTATACTATAAAGAAAAGGAGGTAATTACTTTATTTGATAAAAGCGCGGTTGTATCTTTTTGATAAGAGTTTATCTTGTGCAATGAGAAAAGGAAAGTATGAGCTGTTCAACGCGCTATTTTCAAAGTTCCCCAAGATGGCTGAATTATTATACAATGCAAGGCTCAATGAATATGAAGAATCGCTGGGTTCTCTGCCGGATATATCTGAAGATGACAGTAGAATACTGTGGAATAAACTATGTGACAGAATAGAAAAAGAAACAGGGAATAAGCTGCAAAAAATATAATGCCACAACTTATGAAGCCATGAAGATGGGAGCACATGAATAAAAAAGAATGAACGTGATGCCATTACGAGGAAGTAAGCTTCCATAGTTTTGCGGTTCTTCCATGGAGGAGATCCAGGGGAACACGATATTGGATAACGTGTAAAACATCAAAGATGAGTAAAACTGTCAACAGCGGCGTGAATGTGCCGTTCACTTGGACTGTTGACAGTTTCATCTGCCCTCAATCTTTTCGTTTGTGGAAGGCCATACAGCTTATCATGCTGATGAAAAAACTTGAAAACAAAATACATTTGTATTACAATAAAAGTAAATTAATTTGTTGGGAATGGTTTTATGAATGACGAAAAAAAATTAATAATCCATCCACAAAAATACAGAGGTGAAACAACCATTGTTTCCATGCGTATGCCAAAAGATATGCTATCTGATATTGACAGAGTGGTAGCCGCGACAGGCAGGAGCAGAAATGATATTTTGTTGACCAGCCTAGAGTTTGCCCTGGCACACATGGAAGTGGAAGAAAAAGGAAATTAACAAGGGAGGAAAAGAAATGGCAAAATTTGCGATTGAATGCCCAAAGTGTGGGAAATATGCAGAGGCGAAGACAGGGTTCTTCGCTAGGAAAAAGATTGAATGCTCATGCGGGAATGTAATTGACGTGAGGACGGATAAACTTGCATCAAGGGAATGCCCACACTGTGGGAATCAGATTGCTTTCGACCAGACGAAGGGCGCGAAGGCGGTCTGTCCGGTATGCCGTGAGCCGGTCAATACAGTGGCGGACCAGCAGAGGACGGAAGAATTTTCCTGTGCGCAGTGTGGTGTGCGTCTGATCACGGCAAAGAGTGCGAAAACATATACATGCCCAGTATGCGACCATGTGAATGATGTTCAGGAGCGGATCGCGCAGGAGAGAATAAAAAGGGACGGCCTCGCGAGTATTATCAAGTATGAGGGCGATAACAGCACACTTATCTGGAAGCATCCGATCGAGGATTTTAACTATGGTTCCCAGCTCATCGTGCATGAGAGCCAGGAAGCGATTTTTTTCCGGGACGGACAGGCACTGGATCTCTTTGGCCCCGGTCGTTATACACTTGAGACACAGCAACTTCCGTTACTGGAGAAAGTATACCAGCTTCCGACTGATACGGAAGGGACATTCCATTCAGAAATCTATTTTATCAACAAAACTGTACAGATGGCAATGAAATGGGGAACGCCTGAAAAGGTTCGTTTTATTGACCCATTGACGGGTACGCCATTGGAGCTTGGAGTGTCCGGGGAAATGAATATTCAGGTTTCAGATTCACGGGCGATGCTCGTTAAGCTGGTAGGAACAATGAAAGGCATTTCGTGGGAAGATGGTCCCGGCTTTTCAAAATCATTGCAGTCATCATTCCGGCCGCTGATCGCAAATATCGTAAAAACAAACCTGCCCTCTGTTATAAAAGGGGAAGCGATCGACCTTCTTGAAATAGATGAAAAACTGGATGTTATCTCTGCATCCTTGCATGAAAAGCTGCTGCCTGGCTTTGAGGAATACGGCCTCACGGTTCCGCAGTTTTATGTAACACATGTGGTACTTCCTGAGGATGATCCAAATTTTAAGAGAATCCGTGAATTACATACTATTACGCTTCAGACGCGGATCATTCAGGCCCAGGCTACAGTGAAGACGGCGGAAGCTCAGAGTGAGACTCTATACCGAACTGCACAGGAACAGAGCAAGGCTGCGATAGAAGCGGCACACCGGGAGAGCGAACTGCAGAGACAGCTTACTGAAACAGAGATTGCGAAACGTGAAGCGGAGCGGAAGATAATCGCGGCACAGGCTGAAGCACAATCTCAGCGGATTGCCGGACTTACGGAAGCAGAGATCATGCAGGCAAAGGGCTATACCCAAAAGGACGTGCTGCAGGCAGAAGTACAGAAAGCATATGCGGAAGGAATCGGGAATATGGGCTCGTCGGGTTCCGGTGGCGGAGGCGGTAGCATTGTAGGTGATATGCTAGGTTTAGGTATCGGGATGGCTGCGGCAGGGGCAATGGCGCCACAGCTTGGCAGTATTATGCAGGGTTTCCAAAATACGGAACAGTCGCAACAAGATAATAATCCTCAGAATAATCCGGCACAGTCTGGGGGCGATACCTGGGATTGTAGCTGCGGGGAGAAGAACCTCAGGGGGAACTTCTGTATGAGCTGTGGCGCAAGACGCCCGGAAAAGAGATTCGGATGGGATTGTACATGTGGGCAGAGAGGGATCAATGGTAATTTTTGCCCGAACTGCGGAGCAAAAAAGCCAGAGTCAGATACTGAAATATGGGATTGCATTTGTGGAAACAAAAGAATTATTGGGAATTTCTGCCCGAACTGCGGAAAGAAAAGGGGTGAGTAGGCATGATGAGAAATAGGAACCGTGCATATATCTGTCTGTTAATTTTGTTACTTGTGTTCAGCTTGATCGCATTTGCAGTCCCATTGGCAAAGACAGGGACATTCTGGACCGCCTATTTATTTGCCTTAGTTGCCTCTGCTTTGCAGATCTATATTTTTCATACAGCATTTGCAGGGGATGACAGTGCAAAAAGCAGGTTTTACGGGTTTCCGATTGCCAAGATCGGCATCGTTTATCTGCTTGTACAGCTCGTGTCCAGCATGATAGAGATGGCAGCGTCGGCAGTGATGCCCGTATGGGTGGCTATTGTCATAAACGTGTTACTGCTTGCGGTAACTCTTATTGGCTGCATTACAAGCAGTACCGTAAAAGAAGAAATTGTCCGCCAGGACATGAAACTGAAAGAGAATGTATCAAATATGCGCGCCTTGCAGTCGCTTTCCTCTGCGCTTGTGGGACAGTGTAACGACAAGGAAATGAAAGAGACTCTTCGGCGGATGGCAGAACGCTTCAAATTCAGTGATCCCATCTCATCAAAAGAGACCGAAGAACTGGAAGAGGATATGCAGAAACAGATGGACGAAATACAAAGAGCAGTGATTGACGGAGACAACGAAGCGGTGAAAGATCTGTGTGACCGTATCTTGTCGTTATTGAAGGAAAGAAACCGTATCTGTGTACTGAATAAATAGATGATAAGAGAGGAGCAGAGTTATGGCTGTATTCAGATGTAAGATGTGTGGCGGGGACCTGCTGATGAACGAAGGAGCATCGACATGTACCTGCGAGTATTGTGGGACGGAACAGACGGTACCTACCATCAAGGATGAAAACCTGCAGGGATTGTTTAACCGGGCAAATGTCCTGCGTATGAAGGCGGAGTTTGACAAGGCGGAAGAGATTTATGAAAAGATCCTACAGTCTGATGAGGGCGAAGCGGAAGCGTATTGGGGGCTGATCCTCTGTAAATATGGGATCGAGTATGTCGAAGATCCTGTTACATTTAAAAGAATACCCACTTGCCACCGGACTTCCTACGAGGCGATCACAGCAGACGCGGACTATAAAAATGCCCTGAAGTATGCGGATACTACCCAGCGCGGAATCTATGAGACGGAGGCAAAGACGATTGATGATATCCAGAAAGGTATCCTTGCGATCTCACAGAAGGAAGATCCCTATGATGTCTTCATTTGCTATAAAGAGACGGATGAAAACGGAAAACGGACGCAGGACAGTGTGATCGCCAATGATATCTATTATCAGCTTACACAGGAAGGTTTTAAGGTATTCTATGCAGCGATCACCATGGAGGACAAGCTGGGGAGTGAATATGAGCCATACATTTTTTCGGCATTGAATACAGCAAAGGTCATGCTCTGCCTTGGGACAAGACCGGAGTATTTTAGTGCTGTATGGGTCAAGAACGAGTGGTCAAGATTCCTGAAGCTGATGAAAAAAGACCGGTCAAAGCTGCTGATCCCCTGCTACCGGGATATGGATGCTTATGAGCTGCCTGAGGAATTTGCACATCTCCAGGCACAGGATATGTCCAAGATCGGTTTTATCAACGATCTTGTCAGGGGTATCCGGAAAGTGATATCCAAGGAGGAAATCCCTACCATTAAAGAGTTGACTGTTGAAAGCGGAAATGGGACAAACACTGCCCCGCTGCTCAGGCGCGCATTCATGTTTCTGGAAGACGGAGAATGGAAGAAAGCAGATGAGTTTTGTGAGCAGGTTCTTAATCTTGAACCGGAGAATGCGCAGGCATATGTTGGCAAACTGATGGCCCGACTGAAAGTCAATAAGCAGGAAGATCTGGCGGACTGCGAGGAGCCGTTTGACGATAAGAACAATTACATCAAGGCAGTGAGATTTGCATCCCCGGAGCTTAAAGATGAACTGGAAGGATATGTGAGATCAATAAAGGACCGCAATGAAACAAATCGTCTAAATAGCATTTATGCAGAGGCCCAGAGAAAGTATGAGACGGCAAAGACCGAGAAAGAATACAAAGAGGCGGCGGTCATCTTGATATGCTCCCTTTCAGGTAGACAAGCGAAATAATAAAAGCTTGTTTGTCTGGAAGGGAGTATTTTATTGAGAAG
>CANQVH010000022.1 GCA_947627245.1 uncultured Lachnospiraceae bacterium
AAAGCCTGAATCCCGCGGGATCATCCCCTCTTTGTTTATCAGGGGTCAAAAATCGGTATTAACCGACAGCCCCTTTCAAATAGCTTTTCCTTTGGATGTCAACCCGCTATATCAACCATCATCTGCATCACGCGGTTATTCACCTCAAGATAGTATTTCAATTCTTCATTAGTCAGATCGTCCTCATCCCAGTCTTCAAAAGCTTTATCCATTTCTTCTGCCTTGGACAGCATTTCGCTGTATTTGGAAAGCAATGTCAGGTCGGTTGGATTATCCGCATATTGTTTCATGATCTCACAGTATTTCGTGTAGAAAGATTCATAACTGTCCATTGCTTCCTTGAATTCCGACCGGATTCCATCAGTGCTGGTTTCCGCTTCGCCATTGGCATTGATTCCACCGTCGTTCTCGGCACTGGTTTCGCCTTCTGTACTGATCTCATCACTTACGGGCGTCTCATTTGAGACTTCTGCCCCTTCGGAAAACTTATCTCTGAAACTCTGCAGTTCATCGCTTGCTCCTTCGCTATCTCCGCTGTATAACTCGCTGCGCATATCAGTATAAAAGCTGTAAAGATCGCCCCTTATTTCAGACCAGTCTCCGTATACTTCTCCGCGGGCATCGGACCACCAACCATATGCATCTCCACGGGCATCGGACCAGTCACTATACTCAACATTATCCTCTGCATCTTCAATGATGCCTTCATAGTAATAATCCTTTACATCTGTGAGAAGATCCTCATAGATTTCATCCTTTACAATTTCACAGGCATCCTCATAGATGCAATCTTTAAAGTCTTCAAAATCTTTATACTTATCTTTATTGGAAGAATCCGACTGCAAAATCAGCTCAGCATACGATGCTCCATAATTACAGATCAGCGTCAAAATCTGAGAGGCGGAATCCTCAATGTGTATATGATATTCCTTAATTGCATCTGCATTATTCCTGTATTCATCAAAAGTGTCAATATCTGCAGCCAAAGCGTCCCACTCGTCCCTCAACGCCTGCACGCACTCAGAAACATGCGCGTCGACCACACTCTCCAGTTCTTCTATAGTGCTGGCAGTTCGTACAGTAGTGTCAAATGTCGCATCAGAGACAGTCTCTCCGTTGTCAAGGCCTTTCGCTTTCGCTATTTTCTGAAGAAATCTTTCATATAGCTTTTCAGCCCTATCAAAATCCTGGCTATATAATTCACTGCTCAAATCATAATAGAAAGAATAAATATCCGATGATGCATCATAATACAAGCTATAAACCTCAGAGGATGTATCATACCACTGATCGTATTCTTTGGAGCATATATCATACCAATCGCTGTAATCCATGTCATCCTGCGCATCGTCCAGAATACCCTCATAGAAGTAATCATACATATCTTCGAGAATGCCATCATAGATCTCATCTTGGATTTCATCACAGGCATCATCGTACAGACAATCGTTGATTCCATCCGCTGCGTTATACTTGTCATCAGCAGACATATCAGAATCCAGAATCATTCGCGCATAAGCCGCACTGTATTCACAGAGCATAATGCACATTTGTTCCGTCTCCAGTTCTATCGTCTGATAAAAATCAGAAACCTTTTCCGGATGATCCACATATTTCTCATATGTATCAATTTCCGTTGACAGTGCTTCCCAACGCGAAGACAGGGATGATATGGCATTATCCAAATGCTCCTCAATACGATCTTCCAATTCATCTAGTGAAGTAATTCCTTCCAAATCAACATTAAACGAAGAATCTGCTGATTCAGCCGCGGATATCTGATTCCCGTAAGCCACAAGTGATAAAAATAAGGTAAGTGACAATAATACAGCAATCTCTTTCATTGTTCTTTCTTTCATAACAGTTCCTCCCTGTAATTCTGTTTTCTATAAAAAATGCGGCTACCGAAGCAGCCGCACAAAAAACGCAAACCCCGATAGTCGCCAAACTAGCTGAGAAAGCAAAAACCTTGCTTATACACAGCGGAATTTGCATTTTTATCAAATTCATCGTGTATAAGCACAAAAGCGCAGATTATCCTGCACATTAATTCCCTTTCTCTATTCAGCTAGTTTGGCATTAATATTATACCATTTTTTCCTCCCAAATAAAAGGGCTTTTGAAAAAATATAATTATATTTCAAATAAATGAATTGCATAAAAATACGGCGGAGAAAAAGTGAATTTCCTCCGCCGATTGGTTATGACAAGATTTTTATATCTCCGCTTTCGCCCGCTCCAGCGCCGCGATCACGCGATCGCACCATGCGTCGAACTCCGGATCCTCGATCTGCAGCTCCGGATGCGCCATGATATGCTCGATCGCCATCCGGACGCCCTGCTCGAAATGGACGGTCGGCCGGAACTCCGGCACGGCCTTTTTCAGCTTCGACGTGTCAAAGACCACGGAACAGGACTTGTCCCCGGTCAGACTTCCGGTGAAATCATAATCGCTGACCGCCGCGAGAAATTCCGAAGATACGTGATATGCCTTCAACTCTACGCCAAGAACGTCGGCGATCGTCTGATAGATCTGATCCCATGTCAAGGTCTCATCGTTCATGATCTGGAACGCTTCGCCGATCGCGTGCGGGTTCCCGATCAGACCGCAGTACCCTAACGCGAAATCCGTGTTGAACGTCATCGTCCACAAGGACGAACCGTCGCCGTGGATGATGACCGGCTTGCCGTCAAGCATGCGGCGGATCACCTGCCAGCTTCCTTTGCTCCCATGTACGCCAAGCGGCACGGAACGCTCGTCATAGGTATGGCTCGGGCGGACGATCGTCACCGGGAACCCATTCTCCCGGTACATCTTCATGAGAAAGTCCTCACAGGCAATCTTGTCCCGCGAATACTGCCAATACGGATTCGCCAGCGCCGTCCCCTCGTTGATGAGATACGAACGGACCGGCTTATGGTACGCCGAGGCAGAGCTGATATAGATATACTGCTTCGTCTTATCCTTGAAGAGACGATAATCGCGCTCCACCTGAGCCGGAACGAAGCCAATAAACTCACAGACCGCATCGAACTTCATACCGGACAGCTTGCGCGCCGTCTCCTCCTCATCACTGATGTCGGCCACGATCGTCTTCACATTCTCCGACAGCTCCGCGCTGCGCGTCCCCCTATTCAGAAGGTAAAGCTCCTCGCCGCGCTCCGCCAGCCTGCGCGTGATCGCCATGCTGATCGTACCGGTACCGCCAATAAGCAAAATCTTCATATTGTGTTGCCCCTTTCTTAAATTCCAATACAACCCGAACAGGGCTTCCGGATAATTAGAGATTCGCCACCTTAAAGGTCGGCTCATAGCCGTGCTCACGCAGTGCGTTGATGATGCGCTCCTTGTGCTCGGTGCCGAACGCCTCCATCGTGATCGTCAGCTCCACGGCCGCGTTGCGGTTCGTGCTTACAAACTGGTTGTGGTCGAGCTTGATGACGTTGCCCTGCTCTTCCGCGATGATCGTCGCCACACGCACCAGCTCGCCCGGACGATCCGGAAGGAGCACGGAGATCGTGAAAATCCTGTCTCTCTGGATCAATCCGTGCTGAACGACGGAGGCCATCGTGATGACGTCCATGTTTCCGCCGGAAAGCACCGCGACCACCTTCTTGTTCTGCACGTCCATATGCTTGAGCGCCGCCACCGTGAGCAGGCCGGAATTCTCCACGACCATCTTGTGGTTCTCGACCATGTCCAAGAATGCTACGATGAGTTCATCGTCGCTCACCGTGATGATATCGTCGATATTCTGCTGGATGTACGGGAAAATATTCGTACCCGGAGTCTTCACCGCCGTGCCGTCCGCGATCGTATTGACGCCCGGAAGCGTCACGACCTTACCCGCCGCCAGAGACGCTTTCATGCACGCGGCGCCCTCCGGCTCCACGCCGATCACCTTGATCTTCGGATTCAGCAGCTTCGCCAGCGTCGAGACACCGGTCGCCAGTCCGCCGCCGCCGATCGGCACAAGGATATAGTCCACGAGCGGGAGCTCCTTGACAATCTCCATCGCGATCGTGCCCTGCCCGGTCGCCACCGCAGGATCGTCAAACGGATGAATGAACGTATAGCCGTTCTCCTCCGCAAGCCTGCACGCATGCTCATAGGCTTCGTCGTACACGTCTCCGTAAAGGACGACCTCCGCGCCGTAGCTCTTTGTACGGTTCACCTTCATGAGAGGAGTTGTCGCCGGCATCACAATGACCGCCTTGCAGCCGTAGGCTTTCGCCGCATAGGCAACGCCCTGCGCATGGTTTCCGGCGGATGCCGTGATCAGTCCCTTCGCTCGCTCCTCGTCCGTCAGCGTGCTGATCTTGTAGTAGGCGCCGCGGATCTTGTACGCCCCCGTCACCTGCATGTTCTCAGCCTTCAGATAGACCTTGTTGCCCGTCTGCGCGCTGAAATATTCGCTGTAAACAAGCTTTGTCTCCTGTATCACGCGTTTGACGCACTCGGAGGCTTCTTCAAATTTATCCAATGTAAGCATGTGCATATCCTCTTTCTATCTCTTATATTCTATTTAACCAGACAGGCCACAGACCGCTTCCTGCTACATCATTTCTCTGTCTGGTTGAACAGTGCGTTTACAAACTCATCCGCGTCAAACTTCTGCAGGTCGTCGATTGACTCACCGACCCCGATGTATTTCACCGGAATGCCGAGCTCCGCGTGGATCGCCACGGCGATGCCGCCCTTGGCCGTCCCGTCCAGCTTCGTCAGGATAATACCTGTGATCTCTGCGACCTCCTTAAATTCACGCGCCTGCGCGAGCGCGTTCTGACCGGTCGTGCCGTCCAGCACCACAAGCGTCTCCCGGAACGCCTCCGGATATTCTTTCTCGATGATGCGGTTGATCTTCCCGAGCTCATTCATCAGGTTCTTTTTGTTGTGCAGTCTCCCTGCCGTATCGCAGAGCAGCACATCCGCATCCCTCGCCTTGGCCGCCGCGATCGCGTCATAGACGACGGAAGCCGGGTCGGATCCCTCCTGACCGCAGATGATCTCAACATCCGCTCGATCCGCCCACTCCTTCAGTTGTTCGCCTGCCGCCGCGCGGAACGTATCAGCCGCCGCCAGAACGACCTTCTTGCCCTGATCCTTCAGCTTCCCGGCGAGTTTTCCGACGCTCGTCGTCTTTCCGACGCCGTTGACGCCGATCACAAGCACGACAGACTTCCGATTCTCGAATTCATACGCGGTCTCTCCGACATTCATCTGGCTCTTGATGCTGTCGATCAGAAGCTGTTTGCACTCGGAAGGCTCCTTGATGTTCTGCTCCTTTACCTTTTGCTTGAGGTCATCAATAATGGAAGTCGTCGCATTGATCCCGATGTCGCCCATGACAAGGATCTCCTCGATTTCATCATAAAAATCGTCGTCAATGCTCGAGAATCCGCTGAAGATCGCATCGATCCCCGATACGATGTTATCTCTTGTCTTTGCCAGTCCCGCAACCAGACGTTTAAAAAAACCCTTCTTTTCTTCCATACTGTCACACCTCCTGTATCATGTTCTCGCGGCCTCTTGCCGGAAGCTTCGGTCCGCGGTTTAATTATCGAGATCGTTCTCCACAAGATTGACAGACACCAGCGCGGAAACTCCCTTTTCCTGCATCGTAATGCCGTACAGCCGGTCCGCCGCCGTCATCGTGCCCCTCCTGTGAGTAATAATAATAAATTGTGTATTCTTTGTCAACTTATGCAGGTATCGCGCATAGCGTTCTACATTGCTCTCGTCGAGCGCCGCCTCGATCTCGTCAAGCAGGCAGAACGGCGACGGCTTCAGATTCTGGATCGCAAACAGCAGCGCGATCGCGGTCAGCGACTTCTCTCCGCCCGAGAGCTGCATCATGTTCTGCAGCTTCTTTCCCGGCGGCTGCGCGATGATGCGGATCCCGGCCTCCAAGACGTCCTCGTCCTCGACCAGCTCCAGCGTGCCGCGGCCGCCTCCGAACAGCTCCTTGAACGCCCTGTCAAACTCCGTCTGGATCTTCGCGAACTGCTCTTTAAACTGGGCGCGCATCCCGCTGTCCAGCTCCTCGATGATTTTAAGCAGCGCTTCCTCCGCCTTCAGCAGATCCTCATGCTGCGTCGAGAGGAACGTATGCCGCTCGGAGAGCTCCTTGAAATCCTCGATCGCGTTGACATTGACGTTGCCGAGCGCCTTGATCTCGCTCTTCAGTGCGGAAATGCTCTTCTTCAGAGCCGAAGCGCCCGTCTGCTGCGGCATGCCGAGCTCCTTCGCCGCGCCATAGGTCAGACCGTACTCCTCCCACATGTAATTGATCTGCGTCTCCTTCTGTCCCTCCGCCTTCTCGATCTGCGCGTTCAGGCGGAAATTCTCCCGATCCAGAAGATTCATGCGCTCGGACTGCTCCTCGCGTGTCTCAAAAAACTTCTTGTGCAGCTTATTCTTTTCGTCCTTTTCTTTTGTCAGCCGAACGATCTCCTCCTGCAGCTCCTGCTCCGAAGTGTCAGACTGTGCAAGGCTTTCCTCGATCGTCCGGATCTGGGCCTCCTTGTCCTCCACACCCTTCGCCGCGTCGGCGATCTCCGCCTCATATCTGGCGCGCTCCTCGGCGAGCTGCTCCTTCTGTCCCCGGATACGGGCGACATTCTGCTCCACAAAGGATTCCTGCTGCGCGATCTGCGACAGTTTCAGATGCACTTCCTCCTTCGCGGCGAGCGCATCCCTGTGTTCGGCGCGCTTGCGCTCCAGCTCCTCCTGCCATTTCGTGATATTCTCTTCCGTGCTTTTCTCCGTCTGCTCAGACTCGGTAAGCTCCTGTTTTTCCTTTGCGCTGCTGTCCCGGATCTCCTGCGCCTGACGGTCGATTTCTCCGGACTCACCCTGAACGCGCTCATAGTCCTGCATGGCCGCGCCGCCCTTTTCGTCCAGTTCGTCGAGTCTCAGCTTCGCCGTATTCTGAGCGAGATATTCCTCCTGCAGCTCGTCCCGCAGGCGAACGATCTCATCCCGCAGCTCGTTGCGCGCCGCGCGGCTCTCGTCAATCTGCGACTGGAGCTCCAGCAGCATCTCCTGACGCCGCTGCACCTGCTTCTCCAGCTCCTCGATCTCGCGCCTCCTGCCGAGCAGATTGCTGGAATTCTTGAACGCGCCGCCGGACATAGAACCGCCCACATTCAGAAGCTCTCCGTCCAACGTCACGATGCGCAGCGAGTGTCTGTACTTTCGCGCCAGCGCGATCGCCTGATCGATGTGATCCACGACGACCGTCCGCCCGAGCAGATGCCGGATCAGCTCCTCATATTTTCCGTCCGCCTTCACAAGCCCGGACGCCAGCCCGATCACGCCCTTTTCCTTCAGGGCCTGCGGTGTGGAAAAATCATTTTTTGCCGTGATTCCGGTAAGCGGCAAAAACGTCGCCCGCCCGAATTTGTTTTTCTTTAAAAATTCGATCTGGCGCTTTGCGGTCTCCTCCGTGTCCGTCACGATGTTCTGGATATTGCCGCCGAGCGCTGTCTCGATCGCTACCTCGTAAGTCTTCTCGACCTTGATGAGATCCGCGACCACGCCGAGAATCCCGGCGTTTTTGTCCTTCTGCTCCATCACGCGGCGGATGCTGTTCCCGTAGCCGTCGTAGCGCTCCGCGATATTCTTCAGCGATTCAAGCCGCGAGGACTCTCTGTGGAACTCTGTCTGCTCCGTCTCAATCTGGCGGTTGTACTCCTGCAGTTGCTGCTGAAAAACGGAAAGGCGCTCGTTCGCCTCCTCGCTCTTCTCCGTCAGCTCTTGGATCCGCAGCTCAATCTCTTCATATTCCTGCGCAACGTCCTGCCGGGCCTCGTCATGCTCCGCCTTCTCCGTCTTCAGCCGCAGCGCTTCCTGCGTAAGCTGAGCCCTGCGGATCTGGGTCTGCTCAAGCATCGTGTCGTAACGCTGGATCCGCGCCTTCACGGATGCGCGCTGATTCAGAAGATTGATGATATCGCTCTTTCCCTGCTCGATCTGCTGCTCCAATCGCGCCGTCTCATCCTGCAGCGCCTGCGCGGCGTCTTCGGCGTTCTTCTCTTCCTCGCGGACCGCCGAAAGCTCCTCCTGCAGCTTCGCAAGCTCCTGTCCGGCCTCCTGCTCCTCAGCGGAATACTCCTCCGTCTGCTGAGCGATAGCCGCAATTCTTGTCTGTAAATGCTCGTCGCTGGTGCGCGCCGTATTGATCTGCTCGCGCAGAAGTTCGATCTGATTCCGGAACTGCTCCCTGCGCAGTTGCCCCTGAGAAATCACCTCGCGCTTCTCTACAAGGGCCGCGTCAAGCTGCTCAAGCTCCTGCTCCTGACGGTCGTAATCCTCCCTCGTCCGCTCGTATTCCGCGCGCGTCTCCTCTAGCTGCGCCTCCGCGAGCTTTTGCTTTTCGCCGAGCTCCTCAAGCTCCTTCCTGATCCGGTCGTATTCCAGCAGGAAAAGACCGACGTCACAGGACTTCAGCTCGTCACGCTTCTGAAGATAGATCTTCGCGGTCTCCGCCTGCTTTGAAAGCGGTCCGATCTGTCTCGTCAGCTCTGCGAGGATGTCGTTGACGCGGACTAAGTTCTGCCGCTCCGCTTCGAGTTTCTTCTGTGCCGCGTTCTTTCTGCGCTTAAATTTGACGATACCGGCCGCCTCGTCGAAGAGCTCTCTGCGCTCCTCCGGCTTGCCGCTCAAAATCTTGTCGATCTGCCCCTGTCCGATGATCGAATAGCCTTCCTTGCCGATACCGGTATCATAAAACATCTCGTTGATATCCTTCAGGCGTACCTGCGTCCCATTGAGCAGGTATTCACTCTCCCCGGATCGGTACACGCGCCGCGTCACCGTCACCTCGTCATACGAAACCGCAAGCTTATGATCCGAATTGTCCAGCGTGATTGACACGGCGGCATATCCCAGCGGCTTTCGCATCTCGGTCCCGGAAAAAATGACGTCCTGCATGCTCGCGCCGCGCAGTTGCTTCGCGCTCTGCTCACCGAGTACCCAGCGCACCGCGTCCGCCACGTTACTCTTTCCGCTTCCGTTCGGACCTACGATCGCCGTGATCCCGTTGTGAAACTGGAACAATATCTTATTTGCAAATGATTTAAATCCCTGTACTTCAATGCTCTTCAGATACATCCGACGTTTTCCCTTTCAATGCGACGATCGCCCGATACGCAGCCTCCTGCTCCGCCGCCTTCTTCGTACTTCCCCGGCCCGTGCCCTCCACGACGCCGCCGATCTGGACCTCCACCAGAAAGACCTTCGCATGATCCGGCCCTTCCTCGCCGGTGATCACATAGTTGATCTCATCCGACCGGTGATCCCTCTGTACGATCTCCTGCAGGATCGTCTTGCTGTCATAGAAAAGCTTCTTGTGCTCGATATCCGTCAGAACAAAGCGCTCGATAAAATTCTTCGCGTTCACAAAACCCCCGTCCAGATAGATCGCGCCGATCAGCGCCTCCATCGCATCGGAGATGATCGAATTGCGCAGCCGTCCGCCGGTGTGCTCCTCACCCTTTCCGAGAAGAAGATAACTGCCGAGGTCGATCTCCTTCGCGCAAAGCGCGAGCGTCGGTTCGCACACAATGCTTGCCCTAAGCTTGGTAAGCTCCCCCTCCGCCATCTTGGGATAGCGGTGATAGAGGAAATCGCTGCTCACCACCTCAAGCACTGCGTCGCCAAGGAACTCCAGCCGCTCATTGTCGTGTATCTGCCCCACCCTGTGCTCGTTCGCATAGGAGCTGTGGCACATCGCCTGCCGAAGCATATCCTTGTCACAGAAAGAATATCCCGTTTTCTGTTCCAGTTCCTTTATGTCAAGACCTGTCATTTCGCACACTCCATATAAAGAAAATGGGGCCGCCCTTTTGCAGCAGTCCCACTCTCAAATTAATTGATCGCGTTCTTGATCGCTTCCGCCGCATCGCCCACAGAGACGATCTTCTCTGCTTTTTCATTTGGGATCTCGATATCGAATTCCTCCTCGATTCCCATGATAATCTGGAAAATATCAAGCGAATCCGCGCCCAGATCATCGACAAACGTCGTCTCCGGGCTGATCTCGTCCGCGTCGACATTCAGTACCTCCGCAATGATTCCCTGCAATTTTTCAAATTCCATAACTGTCATTCACTCCTTTTTATTCTTCTATGCTGATATGCTCTTTGATTTTTTCGTTGATCCGCTGTTCCTTAAACTGCACACACTGGCAGATGGAATTCTCCACTTCCTTCGCCGTCGAGTTGCCGTGCGTCTTCACCACAAGCCCGCGAAGCCCGAGCAGCGGCGCGCCGCCGTACTCGCTGACATCAAACGATTTCAGGGTGCTCTTCAGCGCCGGTTTCACCAGAAGCGCCCCGATCTTCGTCTTCAGGCTTGTCATCATGCTTCCCTTAATCATGCTGATCAGAGTTCCTCCGAGGCCCTCATAGAGCTTCAGGATCACGTTTCCGGTAAACGCCTCGCAGACGACCACGTCACAGGCCCCCGAGGGGATCTCCCGCGCTTCCACATTTCCGATAAAATTGATATCCCCGCACTCCTTCAGCAGAGGAGACGTCTCCTTCACCAAGGCGTTGCCTTTCTCTTCCTCCGCGCCGATATTGACGATCCCGACTCTCGGATTCTTGACGCCGAGCACATTCTCCATATAAACGGAACCCATCTTCGCGAACTGGACAAGGTGCGAAGGTCTTGCGTCTACATTCGCACCGCAGTCGATCAGAAGCGATACCCCTGTCTTCGTCGGGATCAGCGGCGCAAGCGCCGGACGCTCAATCCCCCGTATCCTGCCGACGATGCCCTGACCGCCGACAAGCACGGCGCCGGAGCTTCCCGCCGAGACGAACGCGTCCGCCTCCGCGCGCTTCACCATCATCAGGCCGACGACGATCGACGAATCCTTCTTCGCGCGGATTGCCGCCACCGGAGGCTCCGCGGTCTCAATCACCTCGCTCGTGTGTACCACCTCGATCCGGTCAGACGGATACGTGTACTTCTTCAGCTCACGCTCCACAACCTCCCGAATGCCGGTCAGGATCACATGAATGTTCTCGTGATGAGTTACCGCCTGTACCGCGCCCTTTACTATCTCCTCTGGGGCGTTGTCCCCGCCCATCGCGTCGACAACTACCCGAACCGTCTCGCTCATATATGTCCTCCCGTGAGGTACATCTTATACCTTGATTCCTAATATACCAGCCATCATCCTAAAAATCAACAGAAAAGTAGGCATCTTGAAAAAGATGCCTACTCACATTGCATTTAGTTATCCATTGCAATAATCTCTTTTTTGTTGTATGTTCCGCAGGCCTTACAAACTCTGTGCGGAAGCATCAGCTCGCCGCATTTGCTGCACTTCACAAGCGCCGGAACAGACATTTTCCAGTTTGCTCTTCTCTTGTCGCGTCTCGACTTGGAAGATTTGTTTTTCGGACAGATCGCACCCATCGGTCACACCTCCTTAAATTTGCTGAAAATATCAAGGACTTTTGCCATTCTTGGATCCAAATCCGTGGATTCACAATCACAGGAACCCTCGTTCAGATTTTGTCCGCAAACGCTGCACAATCCTCGACAGTCTTCCCGGCAGAGTGTTCTCTCCGGCCAGACCAGCAACGCTTCGTCATGGACAAGCTGATCCACATTCAGGTAATATCCATCAATATAATCACTGTTTTCCAGCTCAGTCTCCGTGTCAAATCGGATCTCAAGACCGACAGCCACCGGCTCTAAGCATCGCGCGCAGGGAATCATCACCTCGAGCTTTGTCTCTCCTCTCAGAAGAAGCTTCCTCTCCCCGGTATTTGTCACCGCGATCATAAGCGGCTCCTTCCGGGCGATCTCAAACTCGCCGAAGCGATAAGACAGACTCTCCAGCCCAAGATCAACCTTGTACTGAACTTCTTTTCCTTCGTCTGTGAGCACTTCCGTCAGATCCAACAAGGCGCACTCCTCCTAACGCACGAAGTCAATTATACCTGTCAGGCAATCTTTTGTCAACAGATTTTTATTCTTTCTGCGTGGCTTTCTTGTTTTCTTTGTCTGTGGTATGTTTCGTGTTTCTCAGATCAGCGCAACCGTCTCGCGGCAGATCGCCAGCTCTTCGTTTGTCGGGATCACTGCTACCTTCACCTTCGAATCCGGTGTGGAGATCACGCAGTCATCGCCTCTTTTGCCGTTTGCCTCCTCGTCCAGCGTAATGCCGAGATAGCCGAGATAGCCGACCACCTTCTTGCGAACGATCGGAGCGTTCTCTCCGATACCGGCGGTAAATGCGATCGCGTCCACGCCGTTCATCGCTGCGACATACGAGCCGATGTACTTCGCTACGCGGTAACTGAATACGTCGATCGCGTTCTCAGCCAGCTTGTTGCCGGAATTCATGCCCTCCTCAAGATCACGGAAATCGCTGGAAAGGCCGCCGGAGATGCCGAACACGCCGGACTTCTTGTTCAGGACGTTCATCACGCCCGCAATGTCAAGGTTCTCCTTCTTCGCAAGGAACTCCATGATCGCCGGATCGATGTCGCCGGAACGGGTCCCCATCACAAGGCCCTCGAGGGGGGTAAGTCCCATCGAGGTGTCCACGCACTTGCCGTTTACGACCGCGGAAATAGACGCGCCGTTGCCCAGATGCGCAACGATCACCTTGCTGTTGTCCTTATCAAGTCCAAGGAACTCAACCATATGCTTCGATACAAAGCTGTGGCTGGTGCCGTGGAAGCCGTAGCGTCTCACCTTATATTTCTCATAATATTCATACGGCAGTCCATACAGATACGCCTTCTCCGGCATCGTCTGATGGAAAGCCGTGTCAAACACCGCCACCATCGGCACGCCCGGCATCAGCTCCGCGCAGGCATGGATGCCGATCAGGTTTGCCGGATTGTGAAGCGGAGCAAGATCGTTGCACTCCTCAATCGCCGCGATCACCTCATCATTGATGACGACGGAGCTCGCAAACTTCTCTCCGCCGTGGACGACTCTGTGTCCTACCGCATTGACGTCGGCCAGACTCTTGATCGCTCCGGTCTTCTCATTCACGAGGGCATCCAGCACCATCTGGATCGCTTCCTTGTGCGTCGGCATCGGGGCATCGGTCACTTCCTTGTCCCCGCCTGCCTTCTGATAGGTGAGTCTTCCGTCGATCCCGATGCGCTCACAAAGACCCTTTGCCAGCACCTCCTCGGAATCCGAATTGATCAACTGATACTTCAGAGAAGAACTGCCGCAGTTAATTACCAATACATTCATTTCTATCGTCCTCCGTTTTCTCGTTCTTATTTGTCAGCCGCTTGGCACTGAACCGCCGTGATCGCCACAACGCCTACGATATCGTCTGCGGAGCAGCCTCTGGAAAGGTCGTTGACCGGAGCCGCGATACCCTGCGTAACCGGGCCGTATGCCTCGGCCTTGCCAAGTCTCTGCACGAGCTTGTAGCCGATGTTGCCTGCATCGAGGTTCGGGAAGATCAGGACGTTCGCCTTGCCTGCAACTTCGCTGTTCGGAGCCTTGGATGCGCCTACGCTCGGAACGATCGCCGCGTCAAGCTGCATCTCGCCGTCCAGCTTGAGGTCCGGGTACTGCTCCTTCGCGATCTTCGTAGCCTCCACGACCTTGTCTACTAGCGCGTGCTTCGCGCTGCCCATCGTGGAGTGAGAAAGCATCGCAACCTTCGGCTCCTCGCCGACCAGAAGCTTGAAGGACTCTGCGGAGGAAGCCGCGATCGCCGCGAGCTCTTCCGGATTCGGATCCTGCACCAGACCGCAATCCGCAAACACGAACGCGCCGTTCGCGCCGTACTCGCAGTCCGGAACGATCATCAGGAAGAACGCGGATACGAGCTTCGTGCCCGGCTTCGTCTTCAGGATCTGCAGACACGGGCGAAGCGTATCCGCCGTGGAGTGGCAGGCGCCGGACACCATGCCGTCTGCGTCGCCCATCTTCACCATCATAACGCCGTAATACAGATACTGGTTCAAAAGGATCTCCTTCGCCTGCTCCGGAGTCATACCCTTCTTGGAGCGGAGCTCGACCAGCTTGTCGATGTAGGCCTGCGTCTTCGGATTGGTCGCCGGGTCTACGACAACAGCGCCGGAGATATCCAGTCCCTCGCTGCCCTTCTTCACCGCTTCCTCGCTGCCGACCAGAATGATGTTCGCAATGTCCTCTGCGAGAATCTTCGCAGCGGCCTCATAGGTCCTGCGGTCCTCTGTCTCCGGAAGTACGATCGTTTTTTTGTTTGCTTTTGCCTTTGCTTTGAGAATGTCAATAAATGCCATGATTCATGGACTCCTTTCCCTGTGTATTTACATTTCTTTGATTATACCCCATATTTTTACAGCGGACAAGCTAAAATTTCGTTGCGGATTGCTTTTTTGTCTGATAAAATAGGGAAAATTCTTATTGTACAAAAATCAGAACATATTTGTGTGTGCCGAAAGCGTGTCAAAAACGCAAAAAAAGCTACACACAGCGGAGGAAAAATGCGCACAGTCGGAGTCATTGCGGAGTATGATCCGTTTCACACAGGTCACGCATATCACATCCAAAAAGCAAAGGAAATATCCGGGGCCGATTACGCGGTCGTCATCATGAGCCCGGACTTTGTCCAGCGCGGTGAGCCCGCTGTATTTGATAAGTATACGCGCGCGCATATGGCACTTCAGAACGGGGCGGATCTGGTGCTGGAGCTTCCGGTCTGCTATGCCACCGGGAGCGCAGAGTATTTTGCCCTCGGCGCGGTGACGCTGCTTGAACGGCTCGGCGTCGCGGACGTTCTGTGTTTCGGCGCAGAAAATGCAGACGTCGGGCTTTTTTCGCGCATCGCCGGAATTCTTGTCAAGGAGCCGGAAGAATATACGGCCTTTCTGCGTCGGTCTCTGCGGCAGGGAGATTCTTTTCCGCTTGCCCGCGCGAAGGCGCTCGCCCATTTCACGGAAGCGAAGAACGCTCCCGCGCTCTCCGATTTTCTTTCCTCACCCAACAATATTCTCGGCATAGAGTACTGCAAGATTCTGCAAAAGACAGGAAGCGGCATCCGGCCGATCCCGATTCGCAGGGAAAGCGCCCCTTATCATAGTACCGTCCCGCACGGCGCCTACTGCTCCGCCTCTGCGATTCGCAAAAAGATCGCCGAAGCGGCCGTCACGGATGCCGTTGTGCGCTACATTCCGGCGAATTGCCGCGACCTATTCTCTGACGCGTGCAAACACACCGTAACATCAGAAGAGCTCCTGCCGTTTCTCACGCAGAAGCTCCTCGCTTATGATCGTTTTGATCCGTTTTTTGATATTTCTCCCGAGCTGTCGGACCGCATCCGGGCGCAGCGCTATGCATGCATCGGGAAATCATACCGGCAGATCGTCGCCGTTCTGAAAAGCCGTCAGATCACGGAAGCCCGTATCCGGCGCGCGTTGCTTCATCTGATCCTCGACATCCGTCTTGAGGATGTCATGAGCTTTACCGATCACGGCACGGCCGCCTACCTGAAGGTCCTCGGTCTGCGCCGGGACGCTTCTCCCCTGCTTCACAGGATCAAGGAAGTCTGCGCACTGCCGTTTCTCACAAAGCCGGCTGCCGGCGCTAATCTGAAGGACGATACCGCGGCGCGCATGTGGCGTCAGGATCTCTTCGCCTCGCATCTGTATCGGAGCATCCGGTGCCGGCGCTTTGACGAAGCATTCCGGACGGAATATGAGATCAGTCCGATCGTAATCTAAAGAAGCGGTGCATGCGCACCGCTTCCGTACTTTACAGCTTATCTTTGTTTTGTCAGGCAATCAGAATTTCACCATCTGGCCCGTCGCGGCGTCATAGTACATATCGTCGTTCACGTCACCCTGATACTCGTCGCCGGAATCATCGACTTCGTCATCCGCCGGAGCCGTCGTCTGGGCCTGCGTTTGCGCCTGTGTCTGGGCTTCGGTCTGGGCCTGTGTCTGAGCTTGAGTCTGTGCCTGCGTCTGGGCTTGAGTCTGCGCCTGTGTCTGAGCTTGAGTCTGTGCCTGCGTCTGAGCTTGGGTCTGTGCCTGCGTCTGCGGCTGAGTCCATGTGCTCTGAGTCGTGGAGCTCGACGTCGACTGCGTATAAGAAGGCGTGTACGTCTCCTCCGGCAGAGGCTCCTCATAATACTCCTCCTCTGCGGCCGCCTCGGCCTCAAGTCTCGCCTGCTCCTCCTCTAACGTCTCAGCCTCCGGATAGTATGTATCATATCCTGCAAAATACGCATTTACATAACCGTAGACATCGTCGCCCAGAGAAACCATGATCCAGTCGTCCTTGTACTCGATCGCATCCAGCTCCTCTTCCTTGTATGCCACTCCGATCACCTCAGAGCTGTCGTCCGGAAGCGCGCGGATATTCAGTTCGTCCGCGTAGATCGTAGCCACGTGATGACCGACCTCTTCCGCAATCTTCTCCGCTTCCTCACCGGTCGCAAAATATTCGGTCTTCACGAAGCCTACCGCATTGCCGGACTCGATCTCGAACCACTCTCCATCCTGACTCAGCACGGTCGCCATGCAGTTGTTGTAGATCTTTCCGACTACTTCACTGTCCATGCCCGGGCCCTTGCGGATATTGATGTGATCCTCGCACTGGGCAAAGATCATCTGTCCCTTCATGCTCAGATCGACGGACGTATCCGTCTCGGTCTGCGCCTTTTTCTTTTTTTTCTTCTTTTTCTTCTTCGCCGCTTCCGTCTCCGTCTGCGCCTGTGTCTCGCTCTCGGTCTGCTTTTCCGTGCCGTTGTCAAGGATCGTGACGTTCTCCTCCGCGCTGATCGGACATACTGCCTGTCCTGCCGTCAGGAGGCCCGCCGTCAGAAGGCACGCCATAAGCTTTATCATTCTTCGTTTCATTTACGTTCACCTCCGTAATTGCCTGCCCTCGCGGGCAGCTTCCACTCTCCGGGCAGTCAGACGTCCCGGAGCAATTCCAGCGATTCGGCCGAGTCTCTCTCGGCGAATCCTAACGGAAGCATATCAAATTCAAGATAATTTGTCAATTATATAACAGAAATTTTAATTTTTTTATAAATTTTGTGATGTTTCATGTAAGAAAAAAGGGCTCTGAAAAACCTCTGAAAATCAGTTCTTGAAACTGTGAATCGGCGCCGGGATCCGGCCCTTACGCTCCACAAACGCATCGCAGGAAAATGAATTCACCGGCATGATCGGCGCATAGCCGAGCAGTCCGCCGAATTCCACGGTCTCTCCCACTCCCTTGCCGATCACCGGAATGACGCGCACCGCTGTCGTCTTTTGATTCACCATGCCGATCGCCATCTCGTCCGCGATAATGCCGGAGATCGTCGACGCCTTTGTGTCGCCGGGGATCGCGATCATATCCAGTCCGACGGAGCAGACGCAGGTCATCGCCTCCAGCTTCTCCAGAGAAAGCGCTCCGGCGCGCACCGCATCGATCATGCCCTGATCTTCGCTGACCGGGATAAACGCGCCGCTCAAACCACCCACATAAGAGGACGCCATCACGCCGCCCTTCTTCACCTGATCGTTCAGCAGCGCCAGCGCCGCCGTCGTCCCCGGCGCGCCCGCATGTTCCAGTCCGATCTCACAGAGGATATCCGCCACGCTGTCGCCGATCGCCGGCGTCGGAGCAAGCGACAGATCAATGATACCAAACGGAATGCCGAGCCGCGCGGATGCCTCCTGCGCGACAAGCTGCCCGACGCGCGTCACCTTGAAGGCCGTCTTCTTGATCGTCTCGCACAGCGTCTCAAAATTCGCGCCCCGCACCTCGGTAAGCGCATGCTTCACGACGCCCGGCCCGCTGACGCCGACGTTGATGACGGCGTCCGCTTCGGTCACGCCGTGGAAAGCCCCGGCCATAAACGGATTGTCGTCCGGCGCGTTGCAGAATACCACAAGCTTCGCGCAGCCGAGCGAATCCTTTTCCCTCGTAAGCCTTGCGGTCTCCAAGATCACCTCTCCGAGCAGGCGCACCGCATCCATGTCGATGCCGCACTTCGTCGAACCGACGTTGACCGAGCTGCAGACGCGCTCCGTCTGCGCCAGCGCCTCCGGAATCGAGCGGATCAGGTACTCGTCCGCCTTCGTCATCCCTTTTGACACAAGCGCGGAATAGCCGCCGAGAAAATTGACGCCCACCTCTAAAGCCGCACGGTCCAACGTACGCGCGATCGTCACAAAATCCTCCGAAGAGCGGCAGGCGCTTCCGCCGACCAGAGCAATCGGCGTCACGGAGATCCGCTTGTTGACGATCGGAATCCCGTACTCCTTCTCGATCTCCTCTCCCGTCTCAACCAAACGGCTCGCAACCGTCGTGATCTTTCGGTAGATATTTTCGTTGAGCTGTTCCAGATCGTCCGTGACACAGTCAAGCAGGCTGATGCCGAGCGTGATCGTCCGCACGTCCAGATTCTCCTGCGTGATCATTTTGTTGGTCTCGTTTACTTCAAAAAGATTTATCATAGCTGCTCCTATCCCAAATACGTGTAAGATCACACAGTAATTCGGTCTGTCATTGTCTCAATATGAGCTTCAAATCCGGTGCATCATGTTGAAAATGTCTTCGTGCTGGCAGCGGATGACGACGCCGATCTCCTGCCCGACCGCCTCCAGCTCCTCAGCGATCTGATCCCCGGATTTCGGCGACTGCGACGCGTCCGCGACCATCATCATATTGAAAAACCCCTGTACGATCGTCTGAGAAATGTCCAGTATATTCACATTGTTTTCGGCCAGATAGGTACACACCTTCGCGATGATCCCGACCGTATCCTTCCCGACTACAGTAATAATTGTCTTCTTCATGTCAAGAACCCTTTCCTACTGATTATTTTAAATCGACTATAGCGCGATCAACCGGGACGGCTCGTCCCGCTTCGCGATCCTGATCTCAAAATCCTCCGCCTTGTAGGGGTTGTCCCCCATCGTGACCTCTGCGCACACGGTCGCGAGCGCAAGCGCCTCATAGTTGTTTTCCTTGCTGAGATGTCCCAGCATGACCGTCCGCATCCGGTCGTTCAGGATCTCGCCGAGCAGTTGTCCCGCATGCTCGTTCGAGAGATGCCCCTTGCTGCTCAGGATCCTCTGCTTCAGATAATAGGGATACGTACCCACCTGAAGCATATTCTTGTCGTGATTCGACTCGATGAGCACCGCGTCCAGTTCCTTCAAATTCTCCACTATGTAATCGTCATAACAGCCGAGGTCCGTCGCGACCGCCACCGACTTCCCGCCGCAACTGAAGCGGTAGGCCACCGGCTCCGCCGCGTCGTGCGACACGCGAAACGGGCGGATGTCAATCTCTCCGACGGAAAACCACCGATCCGGCACAACCTCGTGAAGCAGCCCCTCGTCCAGAGAACCGGCCAACTGCTGCTCCTTCAGCGCGCGGATCGTCCCTGCCGAGGAATAGATCGGTATCCCGTATTTTCGCGAGAGCACGCCCAGCCCTTTGATATGGTCGGAATGCTCGTGCGTGATCAGGATCGCGTCCAGCTCCTCGGGCGCGCGGTCGATCTCGTTCAGCCCCGCGGCCACCCGCTTTCCGCTGATCCCCGCATCAATGAGCACGCTCGCGTGATCCGTACCCACAAAAATACAGTTGCCGCTGCTACCGCTGGCAATGCTGCAAAAATCCATGTTCCATCAATCCTTTGTCTATTTGCTCATAAGTATTTTCCATAAAATCACCGTCATTGTCAATCACAAATTTGCAGCGTCCGCGAAACTCCGCCTCGCTCATCTGGTTCCCCATGATGCGCAGCGCCTTCTCCCTGCTGTAGCCGCGCGAACTCATCAGCCGAGCAATGCGCGTCTCCTCGCTCGCGTAAACGTACCAGATCTCATCGCAGATATCGTCGTATCCGGCCTCCAGCAAAAGCGCGGCCTCCACCGCGACAAACGAATCCTCACTTCTTCCGTCCGCTTCCTCGATCTGCTCCATGACGGACGCCTTCACCGCCGGATGTATGATGCCGTTCAGCCTCGCAAGCGCCGCCGGATCCGCGAACACCTTCGATGCGAGCACATCCCTTCGCAGATTTCCCTGCGGATCAATGATCTCCTTGCCGAACAGCTCTACGATCCGATCATAGCAGTCGTGTCCCGGCGTCTGCAGGGTCCGTCCGACCTCATCCGCCTGAATCACGCAGGCCCCGTATCTCTTTCGCAGATAATCGAGCACCGTACTCTTGCCCGCGCCGACGCCGCCGGTGATCCCGAGCACTTTTTTCTTATTTTGCCTCATACCAGTTCTCTCCGGAGTGAATGTCAACCTCGAGACGCACCTTCAACTGCGCCGCGTTCTGCATCTCGCGCACCATGATCTCGCGCACCTCGTCAAGCTCCTCGCGCGCAGTCTCGACAAGAAGCTCATCGTGTACCTGCAGGATCAGCCTCGAACGCATGCCGCGGCTTCGCAGGCAATCGTTCACGCGGTTCATCGCGATCTTGATGATATCTGCCGCCGTCCCTTGGATCGGCGCGTTCATCGCCACGCGTTCTCCGAAGGATCTCTGCATGAAATTCGAGGAAGAAAGCTCCGGCACCGGCCGACGCCGGCCGAACATCGTCGTCACATAGCCGTTCTTCTTCGCGTCCGCCACGGTCCGGTCGAGGAAGCGCTTGATCCCCGGGAACGTCTTGAAATACTGCTCAATATAATCCTGCGCCTCCTGCCGCGTGATGCTCAGATCCTGACTCAGCCCGAACGAGCTGATCCCGTAGACGATGCCGAAGTTGACCGCCTTCGCGTTGCGGCGAAGAAGCGGCGTGACCTCCTCCGGCGCGACATGAAACACTTGAGAAGCCGTCGTCGTGTGAATGTCCTGCGCGTCGCGGTATGCCTGAATCAGACGCTCGTCGTCCGAAAAATGCGCCAGCACGCGAAGCTCGATCTGCGAATAGTCCGCGTCGAGGAAGGCAAAGCCGTCGTCCGGCACGAACACCTTGCGGATCAGCCGTCCCAGCTCCATGCGCACCGGAATATTCTGCAGGTTTGGCTCCGTACTGCTGATGCGTCCCGTCGCCGTGATCGTCTGATGGAACTTTCCGTGGATCCTGCCGTCCGACGCGATATAATTCGCCAGCCCGTCGGCGTAGGTCGATTTCAGTTTCGCAAGCTGCCGATATTCCAAAATATCCGATACGAGCGGGGATTCCTGTGCCAGCTTTTCCAACACGTCCGCCGCCGTCGAGTACCCGGTCTTCGTCTTCTTCCCGTGCGGGAGCTTCAGCTTCTCGAACAGGATCACGCCAAGCTGCTTCGGGGAATTAATGTTGAACTCCTCTCCCGCCGCCGTATAAATCTGGCGCTCCAGCTCTCCGATCCGTCCGACCAACTGCTCGCCGTACACGCGCAGCTCCTCCGCCTTCACGCGGATGCCCTCGCGCTCCATGTCCGCCAGCGTATACACGAGCGGCATCTCTATCTGCGTAAACAGCTCCCACATGCCCAGCTCCTTCAGGCGCTCGCACATCGCCTGCTGCGCCTCGAAAACGGTCAGCGGAGCCATACATACATAGTCCAGAAACGCCGCTTCATTCTGCTGCGCCGCCTCCGTAAGCGCGCTTTTCCCGAGCAGCTCCGCGCGCGACGGCAGCGTCCTTGCGAGATACTCCGGCGCAATATCTTCATACTCATAGCTGTCCTTGAGCGGGTTTACCAGATAAGCCGCGACCGCCGCGTCAAACAGCTTTTCACGCTGCCCGCGCGGAATCTCCGTGAACGCCAGTTGCTCCTTTAAGTGGATCGTGCCCGCGGACGGTGCCTGCGCAATCAGCTCCGTCAATTGGGCGCACAGATACTCCTGCGTCAGAAATCCGCCCGTTTCCAGCCAGTACGCATGCTCCGCGGATGCGCAGAGCGATATGCCGAGCAGCTTCCGTCCCTCATAGACCAGTTGAAACGCGAACGCCTGCCCGCGCATCTGCGCAAACAGTCCTTCCGCCCGCGCAAGCTCTGTGACCCGCGTAAGAGCCGCGCTCTTTTCCTTCACCGGTTCTTCCGTATTCTGGAATCGCCCGAGCAGGTTCTTGAACTCCAGCCTGCGGCAGAGCTCCAGAGCCTCCCTCGTATACAGATTTTCTATTTTTGCATCTTCCTTTTTCAGCTCAAACGGCACGGCAAGCTCGATCGTCGCGAGCACCTTGCTCATCTGCGCCATATCGTAGTGTTCCGAGAGCGCCGCGCGCGCCTTGTTCGGCGTGATCTCATCGACATGGGCATAAGCCTCTTCAATGCTTCCGTACTGCGCGATGATCTTCGTCGCCGTCTTTTCCCCGACACCCGGAACGCCCGGGATATTGTCGGAGGCGTCGCCCATCAGGGCTTTCACATCGATGAACTGCAGCGGCGTCACCTGATAACGCTCCTGCACGTCCTTCGCATAGTAATCCTCAATCTCCGTCCCCGTCGCCTTCGTCTTCGGAATGCGGATCAGGATCTCGTCCGTCGCGAGCTGAAGCAGGTCCCGGTCGCCTGAAACGATCGACACCAAAAGCCCCTGCGCCGCCATCTGGCGCGAGACCGTTCCAAGAATATCGTCCGCCTCGTAGCCCTCCAGCTCCATCACCGGAATCCGCATCGCGCGCAGCATCTCCTTCATCAGCGGCACCTGCTCATGCAGCTCCTGCGGCATCGGCCTGCGCGTCCCCTTGTAGCCCTCGTACATCTTGTGGCGGAACGTCGGCGCTTTCAGGTCAAACGCGACCGCTACATAACCCGCCTGCTCTTCCTCAAGTACCTTGAACATAATATTCAGAAATCCGTACACCGCGTTCGTGTGGAGCCCTTCGCTGTTTGAAAGCATCGGAAGCCCGTAGAACGCGCGGTTCAGTATGCTGTGTCCGTCGATCAGCACGATTTTTTCTTTCTGCGCCATTTTTCCACCTCACATTTTCCGTTTGCCAGTGTATTGTTTTCTGCCTTCCCTCTTGAGCCGTGTACGGCTCCGGGTATGTTTTTTCTAATGAATAAACAGAAAATAAAGTCCGAGCAATGCCAGAATCGCCAATCCCGCGAGAAAAATATCCCGCAGCACCAATGATATTCTATGCATGATCACAGCCCTTCTCGCCGCATGCAGCTCTTCCTTCAGCATTTCTTTGAAATTATAGTTCTGGTGTGCGCCCGTATCCAGCATATCAAAAGCTTTGTGCATCGTATAATAGATATCCAGCTCGTCCATACAGTCGTCGCACTGCTCGACATGCTGCAAAAACTGCTCCAGCTCCTGATACGACAATTTCTTTTCCACAAAGCGGTTCACCATCCGCTTAGCCTCGACGCAATTCATGATCTGTCCTCCCTACAGAAAAAGCCTCGTATACACGAGACTTTTCTGATGCCGCTGGCCGGACTCGAACCGGCACGGTTTAACCCGCTTGATTTTGAGTCAAGTGCGTCTGCCAATTCCGCCACAGCGGCCGATGCGGTGCATTCGCACGAAACATACAATATCACAGATCCCGCATAATTGCAAGATAATTCTCAATATTTCATATCCTTCAATACATCACAGAAATCGAAGGTCGCGAAGTAATCCTTCGGCGTCTCCGCCCTGCGGATGAGCTTCACGCTGCCGTCCTCGCAAAGAAGGATCTCCGCCGAGCGGAGCTTGCCGTTGTAATTGTAACCCATCGAGAACCCGTGCGCGCCCGTGTCATGGATCACCAGCAGATCGCCCATGTCGATCTTCGGAAGCATGCGGTCGATCGCAAACTTGTCGTTGTTCTCGCACAGGGAGCCGGTCACATCGTACATATGATCGCAGGGCTCGTCCTCCTTGCCCATCACCGTGATGTGATGATATGCGCCGTACATCGCCGGGCGCATGAGGTTGACCGCGCAGGCGTCGACGCCGATGTATTCCTTGTGCGTATGCTTCTCATTGATCGCGCGCGTCACAAGGCAGCCGTACGGTCCGAGCATATAGCGTCCGAGCTCCGTGTAGAGCGCGACGTCTCCCATACCCGCAGGCACAAGCACTTCCTCATAGACCTTGCGCACGCCTTTTCCGATCTTATGAATATCGTTCTTCTCCTGATCCGGCCGGTACGGAATCCCGATGCCGCCGGAGAGATTGATAAACGTGATCTTCGCCCCGGTCTTTTCCTTCAGGCTCACCGCGAGCTCGAACAGCACCTTCGCGAGCAGCGGATAATAATCGTTCGTGACGGTATTACTGGCAAGAAACGCGTGGATGCCAAACTCCTCCACGCCCTTGCTCTTCATGATCCGGAAGGCCTCCTCGATCTGTTCCGTCGTCATCCCGTACTTCGCGTCGCCCGGATTGTCCATGATGTCGTTGCTGATCTTGAACAGTCCGCCCGGATTGTAGCGGCAGGACATCGTCTTCGGCAGGCTCCCGAGCGCCTGTTCCACCTTCTCGATGTGCGTGATATCATCCAGATTGATGATTCCGCCAAGCTCCGCCGCCTTTTTGAACTCCTCGACCGGCGTATCGTTCGACGAGAACATGATGTCATGTCCCTTGATCCCAATCGCCTCAGAGAGCATCAGCTCCGTCATCGAGGAGCAGTCGCAGCCGCAGCCGTACTCGTGTAAAATATTGATCAGAAACGGATTCGGCGTCGCCTTCACCGCAAAGTATTCCTTGTAGCCTTTATTCCATGCAAACGCCTCATAGAGCTCCTTCACATTCTCCCGGATTCCCTTTTCATCGTACAGATGGAACGGGGTCGGATACTGTGCCGCGATCTCCTCCAGCTTTTCTTTCGTCACAAATGTCTCTTTCATGCCTATCGCTCTCCATTCTTGTTTTCTGAGCCGTACCTCTACCGCATGACTCACGGCTCAGATTGCTTTCGCGGAAATCCTAACACAGTGCGCTCTGTCTTGTCAATACGTTCAGTCATCGCTTCACTATTCATCGACCGATGTTGTACCAAAGAACGCATCGTCCCTGTGCTTTCCGTCAACCAGATGGCTGTACTGCAGAATCTTGTAATCCAAAAGCCCGCTCTCCTTCTTCTCATCCTCCCCGTAGCTGTAGAACGTCCCCTCGCCGTCGCGGTACACGTTCCCGCTCACGACAGGGAAGGTCTCCATCAGATCGGACAGGAATTTCTGATAGCCCGAGAGCGGCAGACCGGCCGCCTCCATCAAGATCCCGCCGAGATAGTTGACACTGATCCCGTCGTAATACCGGTGCTCCAGCCCGTAATTGCTCCAGATCAGGAAGGGCACCCGATACCCCTGCTGCGCATAGTCCAGCGTCTCCTCGACCTTGACGTTGCAGATGCGCTGGATCACGTTCGTGATATAGTCGGACGGCTGGTGATCGCCGAACATCAGCACGATCGTCGGCTCGTCCTGCTCCTGAAAATACAGGATCAGATCCTGCAGCGCCCGGTCGGTCTCGTTCATCAGTGTCAGATATTTCTCCGTCGCGAGCATGCTCGTCGTCTTCTGCTCCACGCCGGTCAATTTCACATAGGAAGTGAAATCCGGCGACGGCTTGCTGTAGCCGCCGTGATTCTGCATCGTCACCAGAAAGATAAACTTCCGCTCGTTTGCATCCTTGTCCTCATAAACCTCGATGATCTTGTCAAAGGCTGCCCGGTCGCTGACGTAGCCGCGCATCTTGTGCGGCTTGACGAAATTTTTCAGACTCAGAAATTCATCGAAGCCAAAAAGGTCGTACACGATGTTCCGGTCCCAACCGGATGCGTTGTACGGATGGATCGCCGTCGTGCCGTAGCCCATGGATTTTAACTGGCTCGCCAAGGACGGGGTCTCCTCGTTGATATATTGCTGGTACGGAATGCTGCCCATCGGCAGAAACGCCATCGAATCTCCGGTCATGAGCTCGAACTCCGTGTTCGCCGTATTGCCCCCCTTGACCGAGACGTACAACTCCCCGCCGATCGCTTCCTCCTGCATCATCTTGAAGAACGGCATCACTTCCTCGCTCGTCTCGAAATCGCCCCAGACGGACAGATCGGAGAACGCCTCGTCCATGATCACGACCACATTCGGGCATTTTGTCAGGTCGACGTCTGTCTTTTGCGCGGTATATTTCTCCTCGATCTCCTCCGCCCGCGCCGTCGAATAACCGTCCGGCTCCTCGATGTGCAAAAACCGCAGATTTCCGAGAAACGCCGCCGCGATCCCGTTGTTGCGATACAGCACGTTCGGGGTAAAGAGGATCGTATCCATGCCGAAAAAGCTCTGTACCTGACTCTTCTGGATCCCGGACAGATAGACAAAGAGACACAGCGCGAATGCAAGCGCGCCGGACACGCGCAGCTTCACCCGGCGCACAGTGAGGTTTGTCCCTCCCGCAAACACAAGGATCCACAGAAACAGCAGCACCGCCAGCGCCTGTTTCCACTGAAGCTCAAAGGTATAATTGCCCGCCACCGAGGCCGCCGTCCCGATCGACAGCAGATCCCACGGAACGATCGGCGAACCGCGAAAGCTCACGACAAAGTAGTTCGTCAGCCCGAAAAGCATCGGCACCAGCGTCGCAAGAACATAGCCGAGCCGCACGCTCCCGCTCAGGAAAGTCAAAAATCCGTAGAGGAAATAAAAGAACAACAGGTTCAGAACGATGATCGGAACCTCCAGATCCGAGATGACATGCGTGTAGTTCTCCAGCGCGAAAAACGCCGCCGCCGGAAGCAGGACGCAGAGAATCGCCGAAATCACGCGGCCGAACCGGATATTGAAGAGGATCAGCAGATCCATCGCGACCGCCGAGACGAGCATCATCGCAAGGAATGCGAGATCCATCCCCTCTCCCGACACCGCAAGACACGCCGCAAGTAAAGCGGCCGCGGTCACAGCGATCGCTCCCGCAGCCCTCATCTTGCTGAATTTGAATTTATGCTTTTGCGTTTGTTCCTGATTTTGATTTTGGTTTTGCTTTTGATCTTGTTTCCGAGCTTTCATGGTCTTCCTCTGTCCGTTCTCCTTTGCGGGTCACTGCTTTTTGATATGCTGATGCGTGAAAAGGTGATCCTGACAGTATTCATAATTTCCGTCGCATTTGGAGCAATAGCGGAACTCGAGATGCGCTCCGTCCTCCTCCGTCCTGCCGCAGATCGTGCATTTATGCCGCGTCGCGCTCTTCGGCTGCACCTTCTTTACATTGCGCTTGAATTCGTTCCTCCGGTGCACCTCCTTCGGCGAAAACCGCCGGACGTTGCGCGACATCAGGAAGAAGATCAGGAAATTCAAAAGCGACATCACGATCGACACACGGTCGGCCCAGCCGCCCTGCACCAGCGAAAGCACAATGAAAAATCCGTAGACCAATCCCATCCATTTCATCTTGATCGGGATCAGGAAATACAGAAGCACCTCCATCTCCGGATACGTCAGAGCAAACGCAAGGAAGATCGACATGTTGATGTAATAGGTGCTGAAGTAGCCGTATCTTCCGCCGATATAATAGAGAAGGAATGCCCCGATGATCGTGAAGATAATGCCGGAAAAAATATAGACGTTGAACTTAAACGCGCCCCATGTATACTCCAGCGACCGTCCGAGGGAGAAATAGAAATACAGCATGATGATCGTAAAGATATCCAGTCTTCCCGGCGGGATCAGAAGCCACGTCACAAGCCTCCAGACCTGCCCCCGCATGATCAGTCCCGGATGCAGCGTCAAAAAGCCCTGTACCTCCGGCATCAGAAGCGCGATCACATATCCCGCAATGTACATGCCGATGATGATGGCAGGCAGGTTCCTGACCGCGTATTTTCCGTATTTCCGCTCCATTTTATCTAAAAATCCCATGATTTTTCCTCTTTTTCCATTCCATATTCGATTTCTGTCTGCCGCCCCGTTCTCCTGCAATGACGAGAGCGGCGGCAGCGCACAGCCATCCTTGGAACATTATAGTTTTGCGGCAGCGATTTGTCAATCGAGCGGACTTTCGTTTTGCGTATCTTTTAGATTTTTTTAAGAAACCGGAGGCAGCTTCGGAATGCAGAGCTGATCGCCGGGTCGAAGATTGTAGACGTTCACGTATGGGTTCGCAAAGATAAGCGCTGACACTCTGACATGGTACTTCTTCCCGAGAAGATACAGCGTATCGCCCTTCTCGATCGTGTGTACGAAACCGATGCATTTGCAGAAATGATCCATATTACTCTCCCGCAGAAGGTCTTCTGCTGTAATATATGCCGTTTGGGCGGGAAAGTCGAATGTTTTTCACAAGGTCGTCATGCGGGCGGGAACAGGCGCCTGAGATTCTCCACGCGGGACGTCGCCGCAAGCAGCAGATGATCCGCGAGCGTGAGCGCCGTCATCGCCTCGACAACGACCGCCGCGCGCGCGACGATGATCGGATCGTGACGGCCGCGGATCGTCTCCTCGTGGCATTTTCCGTCCCGGCCGAGCATGCTCTGCGGCTGTGCGATGGATGGAGTCGGCTTGAAAGAGGCGCGCACGAAGATCGGGCTGCCGTCGCTGATCCCGCCCAAAATGCCGCCGCTGTGATTTGTCGCCTTGCGGGGAGCGCCGGTTTCGTCCGTCACATAGCAGTCGTTGTTCTCGGAGCCCCTGTATTCGCAGACGCGCGTACCGTCTCCGATCTCCACGGCCTTGACCGCTCCGACGGACATGACCGCCTTCGCAAGATTCGCGTCAAGCTTTTCAAAAACCGGCTCGCCAAGTCCCGCCGGAACATGCTTTGCAATACATTCGACCACACCGCCGCAGGAATCCTGCGCGCGCATGCATTCCTCCAGATAGGCGACGGCCCGCGCACTCGCCTCCGCGTCCGGCATACACACCGGGCTCTCGCTGAGATAGGAAAAATCCATACGGGAACGATCGACAGTCACCGGCCCGATCGCGCTCACATACGCGCGAACCGTGATCCTGAACTCCCGCAGGAGCTTTCCCGCGACAGCGCCCGCCGCCACGCGTCCGATCGTCTCACGTCCGGAGGAGCGTCCGCCTCCCCGGTAATCGCGGAAGCCGAATTTGGCGTCGTAAGGATAATCGGCATGTCCCGGACGATACAGCTCGGAAATGTTGCCGTAATCGCGCGAGCGCTGATCCTGATTGCGCACCAGCAGAGAGATCGGCGTACCCGTGGTCCTTCCCTCAAACACTCCGGAAAGAATCTCGACCTCATCCGACTCCATGCGAGCCGTCGTATAGCGATTCTGCCCGGGCCTGCGCCGATTGAGGTATTCCTGAATGTCCGCCTCGCAAAGAGCGACGCCTGCCGGACACCCGTCCACCACGACGCCGATTCCCTTTCCGTGGGATTCCCCCCACGTCATTATCTTAAAAACCGTTCCAAAGGTTGATCCTGCCATCTTCTGCTTCCTCTCGAGTCCCGTTTTTCATCCTCCGCGCGCCGGACGGCGATTTGCCGCGTTCATCGCATGGTCCGCTTCAGCTCGTCACATATCTCGTCAAATTTTTTCCGCCTCTTGTAACGGCTCAGCGCCTTGCCTCCCTGCGGCAGATCCCTGCGGAAATACTGAGCCAGAAACGTCTTCTTCTCCTCGTCCAGCTTCCGGATCCCCTCCGCAAGCTTTTCCCTCATGATCCTTTCCTCCACGATCGTTTCCACGGATTTTGGCGGCTCCGCGGGCTGCAGGACGTCCAGAGACTCCAGACCGTCCATGTAGACAAAGTTCGTGCGCTCCAGCACGCTGAGCTCGCGTGTGACGATCTTCATGCTCAAGCCGGTGAGCTCCACGATGCGCTCCGGCGTGACCTCCGTCTCCTCCTGCTCCAGCCGGGCGATCGCTTCCTTGACCTTTTTCTGATTCTTCGCGAAATAGAACGTCTTGTTGTCCGTCAGATTGCTCACATACGCGGACACCTCATGCTTGATAAACGGCTTGCTGCATGTCGTGAACGCATGCTTTCCGTCGTATGTCTTCAGCGCCTCCAGAAGTCCGATCACACCCTGCTGGAACAGATCGTCCCCGTTCTTATCCACAAAGGACGGGTAATCCGTCACGATGAGCTTCCAGACATATCTCCCGTAAAAGGCGATCACCTGCTCCTTCGCGAGCTTTACAAGGCGCTCGTCGCCGCTTTGATAGCACCGCAGGATCAGCGCCATGGTATCTTCACGCATGTTTCCTGAATTGTCCCGTACCGCTTCCTCGTTCATCCTATGTTCCCCCGTTCATGGCAAACCGCGCCGCCGGCGTTTCCCTGCGCCCGCCGCGTTCATTCCTCACATTTCGAGATCAGGATGCAGTTCGGCGTTTCGATCGCAAGCGGCCTGCCCTTCATGACGAGCAGTCCCTTGTCGTAATCGATCGTAAAGAAACGGATCTCGTTCGTCTCGTGGTTCAGCACGACCAGCGTCCGCTCTCCCGGAAGCACGTCGATGTCCTTCGGATAATCGCCGCTGATCGGGAGGACACAGAGCCGTGTGAGCATACCGGTCTTTTGATCGATCCGGAATACCGCCGCCGTATTTTCCCCCGCTGTCGACGCGTACAGATATTTCCCGCTCGGAGAGAGCTTCATCCCGCAGCAGGCGCTGCCCATGCTCTCAGGATCGCGCAGCACGGAAATCTCTTGGATCTTTTCGAAATCCGGCGATTTCCCCGAGCCGTCGTAGCGGTAGACCGTGATCTCGTTTGTCAGCTCGGCGTTCAGATAGGCAAATTTTCCGTCCAAGCTGAATGTCAGAAGCCGCGGGCCGGAATCCAGCTTGCAGCGCAGAATGTCGTAGAGGTTCAGCCTTCCGGTGAGCTCGTCAACCTGATACAGCTTCACCTGATCGATTCCGTTGTCGACCGCGCAGAGATATTTGTCGTCCGGCGTCGGGATCACACAGCTCACATGCGGGCGGAAATTGCGCTCCGCCACGCTGCCGATCCCCTTGTGGAAAACTCCGTCCATCACAGAGCCGAGCCGCCCGTCCCTGTGCGTGTGCACGACCGTCACCTTCCCGTCGTGATAGCCGCCCACATAGAGGAAGCGGCCGTTCTTGTCCGTGGAGAGATAACAGCCGCGCATCCCGTCAATGCCGACCTTGTTGATCGGCTCAAGACCGCCGCCCGGCAGGATCTTCAGCACCTCAACGCCCTCGTCCGCGATCGAGTACAGGTACTTTCCGTTGTATGATTTCGTCATATGGGACGCGTTGTTCACCGGAACGACCTCGCGCTCCGTCATGTGTCCCGCTTCTATATCAATGTCATAGACATGGATCCCGATACTGCTCCCATGCGTGTATGTCCCCACATAAGCGACGTACTTTTCCTGCTCACCGTGCATATTCTGCCTCTCCTTACCCCGGCTCTCGGATTCTCCGGTCTCTTTTCTTTGGATTGTAGCACAACTTGCGGAAAAATACCAGAACAGAATTAGCTCTCCTGCATCTTCGCCCTGCGGATCGCCAACGTCACGGCAAGGCAGGCCGCCGCGAACATAACCTGTATGCCGAGTCCCTGCGCGGCGAGCGTAAGCTGGTCTCCCGCGACCGTCTGGTAGCCGCCCAGCATCTCGTTGATCCGCGAGTACCAGTAGGTCGGAAGAAACTGCGAGACCAGTTCTACCCTTCCGAGCATTTCAATCGGTACAAAAACCCCGCCCAGAAAGCTCATGCCGAGCGAAACGACATTCGTGAACCCGTTCAGCGCCTGCGGCCCTTCCGCGAGGCTCCCGCACAGATAGCCGAGCGACAGGGCGACCAGCATGAAGACAAAGCTGTTCAGCAGATACCAGCCGAAATTCCGATCCGACAGCAGATCCCTTCCGTACAAAAGGACGCCGGAGAGTACGCACGCCATCCAGACGGCGAATCCCACGGCCAGAAAAGAAACCACGGCCGCCAGATTCTGTTTTCGGAACGACACGGCGGAGCTTTGCATCCTGCGCCGGATCTCCTCCCGTTTAAATTCCATCAGGATCAGGCTGATCGTCCAGACCACGGAACCGAGAATTCCGTACGGCATGTAACGAAAGAAATAATTGTGCGGCGCAAGACGGCCCGCGTTCCCGTTCCGGTCATACAGGGTCACGTTCCCCGGAAGCGCCGCAAGCCTCGCCGCTTCCTTACATGCCTCTTCCTCAGTCAACCCGCCCGCCATGCCGGCGCGGATCTGATTCAGCATCGTGTTCACCTGCATGTCGACGTAAAAGCCCATGACGGAATCCGGTACCGTGACGCGCTCGACCGCCTGCCGCCCGCTCTCAAAGCGCTCCTTTAGGTCCTCCGGAAGAATCAGCACATACTCCGCGTCGCGGTAATACAGCGCGTCTTGGATCGCCTGCGGGTCGTCCGCGACGTCCGCCAACTCATGCTTTTCCCCGATCATCCCGCAGATCGTCTGCGACAGCTCGTTCTTGGCACGGTCGATGACCGCCACCTTCATCCGGTATGAGGAAAAGCCCTCCGTCGGCAGCGTCTTTCCGAGCGAGAACTGCATCATGATACAAACGCCGATAAAGATGCCGATGTAGACTGCCAAGGTATAGATCATCCGGCGAACCATCAAAAAATATCCCTTAGATACTGTCATAGCGCTCCCTCCTCATTCTGAGATAGGCCGCCGCGGTCAGGAAAAGCGTGATTGCCGCCAGAAGGCTCAGACTTCTCCCGTAGCGGTAGGAATTCTCGTAGACCGAGACGCTGTAGAACGCGTCCGCGATCAGCGCCGCAGGGTTTATACGGTTTACAATCGGGGCAAACTGCTCGACCTCCGCTTTCATGCCGGAATACATCATGCCGGAGAGAAAGCACAGAAACAGCGTTCCCGCGATGACGATGCCGATTTTCATTCCTTCCTTCAGCCTTGTCCCACCGAGGAAGAACCCTGCCGCGACCCCGCAGAGCGTCCCGAGCGCGCAGACCGGCAGAAGCAGCGGCCACCGCCGTCCCATGCCGATCCCAAGCCCAAAATGAAGATACAGCAGCAAAAGGCAAATGTTTACGAACTGTATCGTGAACACGGCGGTCATCTCGCTTACGATGAGCCCGATCCGATGCGTTGGCGTGACGCTGCGTCTCGATGCGAGCGCCGACTGATCTGCGCGCAGCTTCAGTGCCGACTCAACACCTATGAGCGCCCCGAAAAGACAAGTCATCGCAACCAGAGAAAAGAAGCTGTCGAGCGCGGAATCCTGCGTGCTGCCCCCGGAGTTCACTTCCTCAATATAATCCGTCTGCTCCGGCATTGCTCTCGCCGTGCCGAGAACGCCGAGCGGATGCTCCTTACCGACCGTCTCCGCAAGTCCCTGATTCTGCAGGTATCCGTTCAGCAGCATCTCAAGAATACTCTCATTGATCTGCGTTCCGGCGACCATAAGAGACGGCTCCTCCCCGCTGTAAAAGATTCCCGTCACCGCTCCGTTTTCCAGCGCTTCCTGCGCCTCCTGTGCTTCCATTCTCTGCAGGCGCAGCGTCTCTCCGTCCAGCGCGTCGAGGAACGTCTCGAATATCCGGTTTCCGCCCTCCACGACCGCGACAGGGATCGTCTTCATATTTTCGATCTGGCTGCTCCCGAACGTGACATAGAAAAGCGTCGCCATAATGATCGGGAACAACAGCGTCCAGAACATATCCGCCCGGGTTCGCAGCATCCGGAGCACATTATATCGATACAAACGTCCCATCACTACCTCCTTATTCTCCTCAGCCAAACAAGCTGCGCGAGCTTCACGGCTGACCCTCTGTCAAGCCGTAGCCCGCAGCCCGTGTGCTTCAATCCAGCAGGCTATCGCCGTGCGAAGCTGACGATCAACGTCAAGCCGCAGCCCGTGTGCTTCAATCGCGCAGTTCCTTGCCCGTAATCTCCAGAAACACGTCGTTCAGCGTCGGCGGCGCCGAATAAACGCGCCCAAACACAAGCTTCTGCTCCTGCAGATAATTCAGGATGCGGATCAGATTGTGCCTCCCGCTCGTGCATTTCACGGTCAGCACCTGCTCCTGCGAAAGCTCCGCCAGAAAGACATGCGGCAGCTCCCGGATGTCCTGAAGCTGCTCTCTAGACGCCGAGATCCCCTCGATCGTCACGGTCTCGGCCGTCTTTATCATCTGCTTGAGTTCCTCCGTCGTGCCGGACGCGATCGCGCGGCCGTGATCCATGATGACGATGCGGCTGCAGATCTGCTCGACCTCCTCCATATAGTGAGAGGTGTAGATCACCGTCGCGCCGCCCTTGTTCAGCTCCACGATCCCCTCAAGGATCCGGTTGCGGCTCTGCGGATCCACCGCGACGGTCGGCTCGTCCATGATGATGAGCTTCGGTCGGTGCGCAATCCCGCAGGCAATGTTGAGCCTGCGCAGCAGTCCGCCGGAAAGCTTCTTCGGCATCATCTTTCCGTAATCCTCAAGACCGACGAAACGGATTGCCTCCTCCACAAGCTCTCTGCGCTTCGCCTTATCTGTCACGTACAGCCCGCAGAAATAATCGATGTTCTCCCGGACCGTCATCTGCTCGAACACCGCCACATTCTGAGGCACAATGCCGATCTGCCGTTTCAGCTCATAGCTGTCCGGCCGCATTTCCTGCCCGAACACGGTGATCTCTCCCTTATCGTACTTCAAAAGCGCGAGCAGACAGTTGATCGCCGTCGTCTTCCCGGAGCCGTTCGGCCCAAGCAGACCGAAGATCTCTCCCTCCTGAATATCCAGATCAAAGTGGTCGAGCGCGGTCAACTGCCCGTACCGTTTTACAAGATTTTTAATATGAATCATAGTCTTCTCCTCTTCCGGCTCATTGACTTGCTTCCATGCCAGTATAGCATATCCCGCCATGCTGTTTTAGTGTCGAATGTCAGAACCGTATGTGACAAATGTCATTTGCTTTTAAGCAGCGCATGTGCTACGATGGACTCACTTATTGATGAATTTGTTTGTAAACGCATTTACTGATCGAAATCACGTGTTCATTCGTAAAGTCAGAGGGCGATCCTTATGTATGATCTGTTTGACAAATGTATCCTGTTTCTGTTTTGCCTGCTGCTGTTTCCTTTTGACCGGATCGCGCCGATGTGCGTGTTCGCCTGCCTTCTGGCCGTCTCTGTCAGCGCCGGCTGCTCTGCCTTTCCCGGATTGGCGGTGCGCGCGGTCTTTCCCGCATATACGCTTTTGCTGCTTTTCTTCCCGCAGCTTGGCATCTTCCTTCCGCTTCTTGCCTACGATGTGATTCCCCACACGGAAGAAGGAACCCGGCAGTTCCCGCCCCGGCTTCCTGATCCGCTCTCACTTGCCTGCGTCTGCGCTTCGCTTTTCCTCTGCGCTTTTTTCCGCAGGAGCTTCGGATTCCGGCACGCGTTCCTGCCGTACCGCTTTCAGCTTCTGCTTCTGTTATCCGGCGTTCTTCTTGCTTTTCTGCTTCGCCGCAGGACCGTTGTACAGCTCTTTCTGGGACGGCAGTTGTTCCGCGCAAGGGACGACGGCGCAGAGATCCGGATTCTGCTTGAGGAGCGCAATCGTTCTCTTCTCGAAAAGCAGGACAACGAAATTTACACGGCCACTCTTCGGGAGCGCAACCGGATCGCCCGGGAAATCCATGACAACGTCGGCCACATGCTCGCGCGCGCGATCCTGATGGTCGGAGCTCTGAAGGCGACCTGCCGCGATCCCGCCTCCGCGGAATCGTTAGGACATCTCGGGGACACGCTGGATCATGCCATGAACAGCATCCGCAGCAGCGTACACGACCTGCATGACAGCTCCGTGAATCTGGAGGATTCGCTTTACACAATGGCGCGGGAATTCTCTTTCTGTCCGGTCAGCGTACAATTCCAAATGTCGCCGGATCTGCCGCGTGAGATCAAATACAGCCTGATCGCGATCGCAAGAGAGGCCCTTGTCAACATATCCAGACACAGCAACGCCACGGAAGCGTCCATCACGGCGATCGAACATCCCGGATTCTATCAGTTTATCATCCGGGACAACGGAGACAGCGCCGATCCTCCGGACATTTCCGGCATCGGACTTGAGAATATCAGCGCGCGCGTGAGCGCGTTGAAGGGAAGCCTTCAGATCCGGACCTCCGGCGGCTTCTGTATCTATATCACGATCCCTCACGCATCGTCAGAAAGGAGCGCTTCATGAACCTTGTTTTGATCGACGACGATCTTCTGGTGACTACCGCATTGAAGACAATCTTGGAGGCCGACCCGCAGCTTCATGTGCTCGCGGTCGGATGCTCCGGCAAAGAAGCGATCTCCCTGTACGGGCAGTTTCTGCCGGATGTGCTCCTGATGGATATCCGCATGAAAGAAACGGACGGGCTCACGGCCGCGCAGATCATCCTGTCGCAATTCCCGGACGCCAAAATACTTCTGCTCACAACATTTTCCGACGACGACTACATTGTAAAAGCTCTGCGGATCGGCGCATGCGGTTATCTGCTGAAACAGGATTACGGGCATCTGATCCCGGCGATCAAAGCGGTCTGCAACGGTCAAACCGTCTTCGGGACGGAGATCACCGAACGGCTTCCCCGACTTTTGCGCGGCACAAAGGAGCAGGATCTGCACGAATATCACATCTCCGAAAAAGAGTTGGAGATCATAAGAGGCGTGGCGGACGGTCTGAGCAACCGCGAGATCGCGGAATCCCTGTATCTCAGCGAGGGAACCGTGCGCAATTACCTCAGCACGATCCTCTCCAAGCTGGAGCTGCGCGACCGCACGCAGCTTGCCGTGTTCTATCTGACACGCGGCTGAGCCTCATTGATTTTCGCCAAAGGTCTTGTCATCTTCCCGCAATGAGACTATAATCTATCGTGCATGATATTTCGAATCTTATTATTCTCTATCGCTGACTAACGGAGCAAAAGATATGTCCACGGGAACCGACTACGACAGACAATTCAGCCGCTACGCGGATAAGGCGAGGCAGAGCGAACTGCCCGCAGAAGCAGACGACCACAGACAATTCAGCCGCTATGCGGATAAGGCGGGACAGCCCGCGAAAACCGCCCGGACGAAATCGCACAGGATCCATATTTTGCTGACTTCGGCCGGCATTCTTGTGCTGCTGTGCGCGGCTCTTGCCCTCTTCTGCATTCTCCGCGATACGGACCCCGTCACGCTGGTGCAGGGTCTTGCCTCCGGGCGGATCAAGCCTTCTTTCTCATTGACGGGAACTGAGACCGAATCCGAACAGGAAACGGAATCTGACACTTCTCTGACCTTCGCCGAGATGACCCAGACAGAAGCTCCCGACCCGGAATTTTATCCCTACTGCACAGACGCGACCGACCCGAACCGCCTGATCGAATTTACCGAGGTGGAGGTAAACGATACAATCTTGGACAGCGTTTCGGAATACACGCCCGCCTCCGAGATCAGCTTCGATCCCGGAGAGGATTATACCGATGTGGAAGGGATCGTCACGTTCCGCGGCGACAATTTCCGCAACAGTCCTTCCTACGGCTTTGCGGAAATGTCGGTCGATACAATGTCCGGTATCTGGACACAGACCACGGGCGGTCTGACCTACGGAAACGCAACGTGGAGCGGAAGCGGATGGACCGGCCAGCCCCTGATGATGAAGTGGCCGCGCGCGGCAAAAGAGCACATGAATATGTATGATGCGGCCAAAGAGGATGATGAGCTCGTCGAGGTAATCTACGCCTGCATGGACGGATATGTCTATTTTCTTGACCTGCGCACCGGCGAAAAGACCCGCGATCCGCTCTGGCTCGGCTACACCTTCAAGGGAAGCGGGGCTCTCGATCCGCGCGGATATCCGATCCTGTACGTAGGCGCCGGCTACGACAGCAGCGAAGGCACGGCTCGCGTCTTCATTGTAAACCTCTTGGACTGCAGCGTCATGCTCACCTTCGGCAACAACGATCCGTTTTCCCTACGCGGCACGCTGAGTTATTTCGACTCCTCCGCTCTCGTGGACGCGGAGACGGACACGCTGATCTACCCGGGCGAGAACGGAATCCTCTATCTGATGAAGCTCAACACCGCCTACGACGAAACGACCGGCACGCTCTCCATCGCGCCTGACCCGATTGTCAAATGGCGTTACAGCGGCGTGCGGACCACGGTCGGTTCCTATTGGGTCGGCATGGAAACGAGCGCCGCCGTCTACAAGGGTTATCTGTTCGTCGCAGACAACGGAGGCAACCTCATGTGTCTGAACCTGAACACGCTTCAGCTCGTCTGGGTGCAGGACACGCTGGACGATACGAACTCTACCCCGGTTCTCGCGTTTGAGGACGGGCATCTGTATCTCTATATCAGCACATCCTTCCACCTCGGCTGGAGAAGTTCTTCCTCCGCGACGGTCCCGATCTGGAAGATCGATGCGGAAAACGGAGAGATCGTCTGGCAGACGGATTACGAATGCTACACGGTCGACGGCGTATCCGGCGGCGTGCAGTCGACCATTGCGGTCGGCAAGCAGAAGCTTTCCGATTATCTGTATGTCACGGTCTCCCGCACGGGAGGCATGTACGACGGCGTGCTCGCCTGCCTGAACAAGAACACCGGAGAGATCGTCTGGGAACACAAAGCATACTATGCATGGTCCTCCCCGGTCTGCGTATACAATTCGGACGGAAGCGGCCGCGTGCTCTACTGCAGTTGCGCCGGCTACATGTATCTGATGGATGCTTTTACCGGAGACGTCCTCGACGTGTGCCAGATCAGCGACGGTTCCATCGAAGCCTCTCCCGCCGTCTACGGAAACATCGCCGTGATCGGCACGCGATCATGCCGGATCATGGGAGTTCAGCTTCACTGAATGAAAATACACGAACGGAAAGAGAGTGCCCGGAATTCCATGCGGCCATACCGTCCAACCGGTATCCCCGCCCTGTTTTCCAAGCACTCTCTTTCTTATATGAACACAAGACACAAGCCCCGACCCTATGCTGTCCCTTCTCCTGTCCTGCCGGGACGCCTGTGTCAGTGTGAACGACGCATGACACTTCCGCCGTATCTTCCTCCTATTGTGTTCATAAAAATCATCCAAATTATACAGTAATTCTTGGCTCAAGTCAATTATTTTTGTAAAAATACGGAAAGATTTTCTGTATTTATCACAAAATTAACTTTTATACAAACAATTAAAGAAGCAATCCGTTCACTGCTCCCAGTGAAGCAGTTCCTCGCGCAGCGTGCTCAGAAGCTCGTTCTCCGGAACCTTGCGGACCACCTCGCCCTTCTTGATCAGAAGTCCTTCTCCGATACCGCCCGCAATCCCGATGTCGGCTTCCTTTGCCTCTCCCGGACCGTTCACGACGCAGCCCATCACAGCCACCTTCAGATCAAGCGGAATGTCCTCTACCATCTCCTCCACCTGATTTGCCAGCCCAATCAGATCAATGCGTGTACGCCCACAGGTCGGGCAGGATACTACTTCGATCCCCCCTTTGCGCAGGCCCAGCGTGCGAAGGATCAGCTTCGCGGATTTGACCTCCTCGCGCGGGTCCCCGGTCAGGGAGACGCGGATCGTGTCTCCGATTCCCTGCGACAAGATCAGGCCAAGACCGATCGCAGACTTGATGTTTCCGGACAATAGCGTCCCAGCCTCCGTGATACCAACATGCAGCGGATGATCCGTCTTCTTTGCCAGAAGCTCATGCGCCTTTGCGCACATCAGAACGTCCGAGGACTTGATGCTGATCACCAGATTGTCGTAGCCCATATCCTCGATGACAGCCGTCTGCCGCAACGCGCTCTCGACAATCCCCTCCGCGGTCACACCGTGGTCGCGTGCGACGATCTCCTTTTCAAGAGAACCGCTGTTGACCCCGACGCGGATCGGAATGCCGCGCTCCTTCGCCGCATCGACCACCGCGCGCACGCGATCCTCGCTGCCAATGTTGCCCGGATTGATGCGGATCTTGTCCGCTCCCGCCTCGATCGCCGCAATCGCCAGCTTATAATCGAAGTGAATGTCTGCCACCAGCGGGATATGAATTCTTTTTTTGATCTCGCCCAGCGCCTGCGCTGCCTCCATCGTCGGAACGGCGCAACGGATAATATCGCAGCCCGCCGCCTCGAGCTTCCCGATCTGCGCAGCCGTAGCCGCCGCATCCTCGGTCCTCGTATTCGTCATCGACTGAATCAGGATTGGATTGCCTCCTCCGATCACACGATCGCCGATTTTTACGATTTTAGTATTATCCCGGTACATCTTTCTCTCCCGCTTTCTTTTTCTATGCTTTTCTCATTTTAAATTTTTCTCTATACTTTTTTCCGCCGTCAGCTTTCCCGGCTCGCGCAGGCTTTACTCTTCCACAGGCTCCGCCGGTATGAACACCCTGCTCTTCGTCTCTTCCGGAGCCGACTGTGCCAGTCTTACGGCTTCTTCGCAGAAATAATCCTGCGCGCAAAGCAGCGTCTTGCCCCGCTTGTCAATCTTTTCATAGCTGCCGTCCGGCTGCATGATATGCGCTTTCACATTATCCTCGAGCTGGATCTGCAGAATATGCCGCACCTTCTCACGGATCTCGGGCGACTCGACCGGAAACAGGATCTCCACGCGCTTGTCAAGGTTGCGCGGCATCCAATCGGCGCTCGCCATATAAAACTCCTCATTCCCGCCGTTGCGGAAATAGAAAATGCGCGCGTGCTCCAGAAAATTCCCGACAATGGACCGCACCCGGATATGTTCGCTGACCTTCGGGATTCCCGTCCGCAGGCAGCAGATTCCGCGGATGATCAGGTCGATCTCCACGCCCGCCGCGGACGCCTCGTAGAGCGCCGCGATGATCCCTTTGTCGCAGAGCGAGTTCATCTTGGCAACGATCCGCGCCGGTTCGCCCGCTTTTGCGTGGTTCGTCTCTCTCTGGATCAGCCGCATAAACGCATCACGCATCCACAGCGGCGCAAGCACCAGACGATTCCAATGCTTCGGCTCCGAGTATCCGGAAAGCATATTAAATACTGCCGTCGCATCCTCTCCGATCGGCTCCGCGCAGGTCAAAAGCCCGCAGTCCGTATAGAGCTTCGCCGTGGAATCATTGTAATTGCCGGTGCCGAGATGCACGTAGCGACGGATCCCGTCCTCCTCGCGGCGCACGACCAGCGTGATCTTGCTGTGCGTCTTTAAGCCCAGCAGGCCGTAGATTACATGACAGCCCGCCTGCTCCAGCATTTTTGCCCAGAGGATATTGTTCTCCTCGTCAAAGCGCGCCTTCAGCTCCACGAGCACCGTCACCTGCTTGCCGTTCTCGGCCGCCTGCGCAAGCGCCGCCACGATCGGCGAATGTCCGCTGACGCGGTACAAGGTCTGCTTGATCGCGAGCACATCCGGATCCTTCGCCGCCTGTTTCACGAAATTCACGACCGGTTCAAAGGTCATGTACGGGTGATGCAACAGGATATCGCCCTTGCGGATCTGCGTAAAGATGTCTTCCTCGTCGTTCATGCCCGGCACGCTCTGCGGTTTGTACGGCTCGTAACGGTACGCGTCCATCCCCTCCATGCCGTAGAGCTTCATCAGAAATGTCAGATCCAGCGGCCCGCTGATCTTGTAGATGTCCTCTTCCTTCACATTCAGCTCGGTCTTCAGGATCTTCAGGAGCTTCGGCTCCATCTTTTCTTCGATCTCAAGACGGATGACCTCGCCCCACTGGCGCTTTTTCAGCTTCTTCTCAATCTCCTTGAGCAGATCGGCCGCCTCGTCCTCATCATAAGCCAAATCCGCGTTGCGCATGATCCGGTACGGATGTGCGCAGACCACATTGTAGTTCAGGAACAGTTTATCGATATTCCGCTCAATGATCTCTTCGAGCAGGATCACACTGCGCTTTCCGTCCGCTCCCTCCGGGAGCAGCACGATCCGCGGCAGCACCGAGGGCACCTGCACCGTCGCGAACTCGGCCTTCGTCTTTTCCTTCTCACCCTTCTTTGAGATCAGCGCGCCGATATTCAATGTCTTATTGCGGATCAGCGGAAACGGCCGCGCCGAGTCCATTGCCATCGGCGTCAAAACCGGATAGACATTTTCCTCAAAATACTCGTCCACAAACGCCTTCTGCTGCTTCGTCAGCTTCTCATGCTCCGTCACCAGCTCCAAGCCACACTGCTTCATCAGCGGAAGCAGGGAACGATTGTAGGTGCTGTACTGCTGCGCCACTAGCTCGTGCGCCTGCGCCGCGATCGCCGAAAGCTGCTCCTGCGGCGTCATCCCGGCGATATCCTTCTTCGTGTACTTCGCATGTACCATGTCCTTCAGGGACGCGACCCGGATCATGAAGAATTCGTCCAGATTGGAGGAGGTGATACTCAGGAATTTCAGCCGTTCCAGCATCGGAAGGCTCTTGTCCCGCGCCTCTGAGAGCACTCTGCTGTTAAACCCGAGCCAACTGCATTCTCTGTTGATATAATACTCCGGCTTCTCAAAATCAATCGTCGCCATAATTCCTTCCTCCTATATCTGTTTCCTCTGCTTAAACACCGGATGTACATTGAACACTTCCTCGAAGAACTCCGCCTTCTCATTGAACGTCCCGATCTCGAGCGACAGATCCTCGCGGCTCGCGACCGTAATCTTCAGCTCGTGCTCTTTCAGCGTCACCACGGCATTCTTGCACTTCTGCCGATGCGTGCGGTCGAGCGCGTTCACCATGCGCAGGATCGCGGTCAGCTTCGCCACCGACATATATTCGTTTCGGCTGATGCCCGTCCGCACCGACAGCTCATCGTAATAGATGAAACGGCTCGTGTTGAATTTCACCGTGTACGCAATCATCTCTCGCTCCACGTCGGACAGTCCGATGATCTCCGTCGCCATGATGATGTTGTAGGCGCACTCGGAGACGTCCTCGAGGCTGATAAATTTGCCGCAGTTGTGCAGGATCACAGAAATCTGCAGAAGCAGCCGCTCCCGCTTGCCCATCCCGTGGATCTTCTTCATCCGGTCAAACACCTGCAGCGCCAGCTCCTCGAGGTTGCGGATATGCGCCTGACTGCATTTGTATCGCTTCGAAATGCTGCGCGCCGACGCGAGGATATCCTCCTCAAAGCTGTGCGTGCTCCTGATAAACTGATTCTTCAGCGCATAATCATAGGCAAGCCCGTCGCAGAGACTGTAGTCCGGCACCCAGAGCGTCTCCGCCCCGAAATCGCCCATCATGCACTTGCAGAAGATCGCGGATGGGACGATCCCTGCCGCCTGCTCCGAGGAAATCTCAAAGCGCTCCGCGATCTCCTCTGGATTCATTCCGATGATCCGGTCGTAAATCGTCTGAAACTGCTCCTGCGTCACGGAAGTGATCTTCCGATTCTGCTGCTCATACGGGTGTGTCAATCCCGCCAGTCCTCCGCCAATGACGATCAGATTCTTGATCTGGCGGTCCTTCTGGTACAGTCTCCCAAAACCCGCAAGCTCGTGCCCGAGGATCTCTATCACCATCTTCTCGAAATGCGCGCGATTCTTCGTGAGCGGCGCAAGCCGTTCTCTGGTCGTCACGCTTCCCACACGGATATTCTGTGTCGTAATCAGCTTATCCTTATCAAAAAGCGAGATCTGCAGACTGTCGCCGCCGATGTCGACGATCGCCGCCGGATTCTGAATGATCTGCGCAAACTCCGCCGTGACGGATGCGATCGACTTGTAGTCGACAAAACGCTGTTCGGAATTGCTCAGCACATCGATCCTGAGTCCCGTCTGCTTCTCGATATAATCCCGCATGATCAGCATATTCCTCGACTCGCGGAACGCGCTGGTCGCGCAGATCTTGTATTCCGTCACCTTGTAGCTTTGCATCGTCCGCCGGAAATCGTTCAGCACCTCGCACAGATCCTCAATCTTCGCGCTGCTGATGTGTCCCATGCTGTACGCATCCACACCGATATTCAGTCTCGCGCTGACACACTCGATCTCCTTCATCGGCTTTCGTCCGCCGAACTCGAAAATCTTCATCTCGGTCACGGTGGAGCCGATCGCGACCGCCGCAAACATTTTGACGCTCATGCCTCTCCCTTTCCTTTCCCTCAAAACCCATATCTGCTATAAAAACTGCTGATTCCGTCTCACTTCCATATCGATCATTCTTTCATTTGCCCGAGCAGATAGTCGATAAACTGCTGCGCCGTACGGCCCGAAAGTCCGCCGTGGCTCAGCTCCCACTTGTTCGCCTCCAGAAGCAGCTCCTCCTCCGGCATCGTCACACCGTAACGCGTTGCCAGCGTCCGCACGATATTCTGGAATTCCTTCTTGTTCGGAGCGCCGAAATAGATTGTGACGCCGAAGCGCGAGACGAGCGACATCTTCTCCTGCAGCGTATCGTTTCTGTGGATGTCTCCGTCCTGCTCCTCCCAGTTGTCGCTGAAGCGCTCCCGGATCAGGTTGCGGCGGTTGGACGTCGCGTAAATCAGCACGTTCTCCGGCTTTCGCTCCAGCCCGCCCTCGATCACAGCTTTCAGATACTTGTATTCGATCTCAAACTCCTCGAATGAGAGGTCGTCCATGTAGATAATAAATTTGTAATTGCGGCTCTTGATCTGCGCGATCACTTCATTCAGATCCTGAAACTGGTGCTTGTAGATCTCGATGATCCGCAGGCCCTGATCGTAATAGCGGTTCAGGATCGCCTTGATGCTCGAGGATTTCCCGGTCCCCGCGTCGCCGAACAGCAGGCAGTTGTTCGCCCTTCTGCCCTGCACAAACGCCTCCGTGTTGTCGATCAGCTTCTTTTTCGGAATCTCATAGCCCACCAGATCGTCCAAATTCACATGCGCAATGTTTGTGATCGGACAGATCTGCACGCCAGACTCATCATGCTCGACCCGGAACGCCTTATGCAGCCCGAGCTTACCGACGCCGAATTCCCTGTAAAAACGGATCATGTGCTGCGTGAACTCCTCGACATTCCTTGCGCCCGCCAACTGCAGGGACAACTCGCTGATACGATCCCGGATGCGTCGGTTGAACACACGACTCGCCGCGCCAGCCCTCCGATAATTCAGGATCTCTTCAAAAAATCTGGCCTGCAGCGTCCGCTCCAGCTCGGTGAAATCATAGGCGAACAATTCACGGAAGATCGCAAAGTCATGCCGCGCCAGCTCCAGCAGGCTTCCCTCCGTGATGCCCTTGATCTCGCAGGACGTGCTGAACACATTCTCGTTGTTGACTAACAGAAAGGTCAGATAATCCTGCCACAAATTGCGCTCGAACCCGTATGTACCGGCCAGCTCGATCAACCTGTGCATACACGAAAAAAAGCGCGAGCGCACCTTTCCGCAAAGCTCGTCCTCCCTGTAATTCTCCATGATCCATGCCATTTCCGCAAGCAGGTCGCCGTTTTCCGGCTCCCTGTAGATGATCAGCTCATCGATTCGTGCCATATTGATTTCTCATCTCCAATTACGTATGTTCATTCTTCCGCTATATATTTCCGACAATCGTTTTTAACTCGGACAATGGCAGCTTATGCCATTATTTTATCTGCTCAATGTAACATTCATCCTGACAGCTCCGGCCCTGGTTCTTCAGCAAGAGCGGAAACTCACTGTAAAACTTCATGCCATTGTTCTTCAGCACCTGCCCGATGTTCTGGCGCTCCGGCGGCGTCACCCGACCCTGCACCCAACGCAGGCTCCATTTATGGTCAAGCTCCCGTTTACCTTTTTGGATAAAACTCGAAAGAATCAGCGGGGCTTCCGTGCTTTTTACATCATCTGGTATTTCAATGCTATATGAATCTTCAGCTTCATCATAATACAGATACCCGACCGTTTTATCATTACAGATTTTATTTTTGATTGCAAATTTGTACATACCGCTTCCATCTCCCCCAGATCATCTCCCATATCTTGTCCAGATGTTCTTTCGGCAGAACCACGTTCAAATCTTCAAGCAGCTTGTTCCTGTCAGTCTCCTGCAGAGTGCTTTCAAATATCCTTCGTCCTTTCGGAAGAAACTGCAGATTATATTCCAGAGACTTCGAGCCGATAAAGCTCTGCACCGGTCTGTCCGCAAGCGCATCAAACCTCCGAATTTCCTCCATATCTTGATAACAGGAAAACAGCAGCGAAACTCCGTGGTCAAAAAGAGGCGCAGGTCTTGCAATATCATTCTCATCTACAAGAATCTCAATATTCGCCCCATGCCGATCTCGGTTGCAGATCAAATAGTCTACCGCCATCATACGTTCAAAATAATCTCTCCAGCCCATTCGGCAGGCAAAATCAAACGGTTTTTCGTCTTTTCTCCGATAAAGTTCATAATAGACGTCAAACGGCTGCTTGCGTTCTGTTTCTTTCCGGAAATTGACCGATCTGTTAATATAAGTTTCTATCTCCTGCCCGTCAACAGAAATTATCGCATGAATCAACTGGTACTGCAAATGCTTCACTTTCAAAATATCTAACAGCCGTGAGACAATGAGCTCATTCACACACTCATGTCCGAAAACGCCTCTATAGCTATCATAATTCGACAGCTTATAATAGTATTTTTTCCCGTCTTTCTCTTCGTAAGCCTTTAAAAAACATCCTGGAGTTCCCGGAGAAAATTTTTTATCAGTCCAGTCCAGATATCTCAGGTCCTGAAGTTCCTTTACAAAATCCACTCCGCATCCTCCTTTCCTTCAGGCTTCTTGTATTCAATCCGAAGCATTTCTGCGTCAAGGATTTTTAATATCTCCGGCTTTTATTGTTTTCTTCCTCTGAATATCGATCATTCTTCCGCCATATACTTCCGGCAGTAGTCTTTTAACTCCGACAATTCGGTTGTAATAATTTCCCATACAATTTGCGGCTCGACTGTACCGTAGGCATGAGCAATTATATTACGGAAACCACGAATCTGTTTCCATGGTACTGCTGTATACGCAGCGCGAAATTCTTCTGACAGGGAATTAGACAGTTCGCCAATCTGCAGAAGGCACATGCAGCAGGCATTTCGAAAAGTATTATTCGAGCAAAAAATATCATAATCCGCGCCAAATAATGCAACCGTTTCCTCTATCTGTTCACAATATTTGACAATATGAGATAGAATATTTTTATCCCGATTTACGTTCATATAGCAAAACCTCCTCATTTTTAATAGCATCCAGGAAAGTATTGTCCAAACTGCCTGTAGTGAGCAGATCGACCTTCTTATTCAGGGATGCTTCCAAATCCATCAACAGTCCGCCAATCGCCCAACCTTTGATATGCCCGCGATCGATACGCAAGTCTATATCACTGTCAACAGTAGCTTCCCCTCTTGCATAAGAGCCAAAAAGGAATATTCGCTCTGCTCCATACAGAGAGCCAAGATCAGAAACTCTTTTCTTTATATCTCGAAGAGTAAGGATCGTTTTCATTTTGGAACCCCTTCGCATATTTCTAATTGGTAACACGTGTTATTAGTTCACAGTTTCCCATTCACCAACAAGTTCTTGTCCATTGTCCTAATTATAATCTATCAGCAAATATACGTCAATAATTCATGGATGTCCACAGGTTTCAGGGTCTCCCTCAGCAGCAAACGCGGACTATTCATACCGTTATCTCAATCTGATTTCCTTCTATCACAACGATGCAGCTCTCGTAATATCCATCCCCCGTTATCCTTGGACCGCTTATAACGGAAAAGCCATCTGCTCTCAGTCTGTCCGTCAACTCATCAACAAGCTTTTTGCTGCCGACAGAGAAAGCAACATGCACATAACCGATACGGTTCAAAGCATTCTCTGCATCTACCATTTCCGGCTTTGTCATTATCTCCAGTCTCGCACCATCATCGAAGCTGATGAAGAAAGACCGGAATCCTGTGGATGTGTTGTGATAGCCATCATTGGAATGGCCTCCAAGATAGGTGACAAAGAAATCTCTGGCCGCTTCCAAATCTTTTACATATAACGCGATATGTTCTATTCTCATATCTCCCCGCTCCACTTCATCAGATGATATTTTGACCCCGCATCCCGGCTTTCTTATTCATTCATCCAATATCGGCAGACTATTCAGACAGGGCGGCAAATGCATCATATGGTGATTTGTCATAGGAGTCAGAATCATGCCTCCTCTCGTCAGCCTTCCCCAAAATACCAGCAGCCAAACCGAACGAAAATCAGTGGTCACGCCGCCTTCTTCCAGAATCCGCATGACCCATTCTTCCGGCACCATGGACTGGATCTGTTCCAGTGTTAAGCTTTCTAATATACGGCGTGTGTTTTTTCCCACCTCGATCATATAATCGCGGAGAGCAAAGGCGTCGATCTTCTTTCCAAACTCCACCGCTTCCTCAAATTCAAGCGCATTTCCGGTGTCGGTAATCGGCGACCCGATCCTTTTCTGCCACTCTGCGTTAAAGATCTGATTTTGGTCTGCCATCAGAATATTACTCACCAAGTCTTCAATGCGGTAGGTATGCCAAAGCTGCCAGCACATGGGGACTCGATTCGTCCCCGCATAATGCAGATCCACATCGTGATCCTCTCTCGGCACCACCTTGTTCTGATTCCCCGCCAGCATATACTCCAGGACATAATCCGCAATCGTCTTTTCCGTTCTCCCGGATATTTCAGCCGGATGCACCATGGCATGCACTTCCAAGGTCAGCTCTCTCATTTTTTCGACGTCTGTTCCGGCCAAAGCCTTTTGTAATTCGTCATACTTTTTGCTGAATGAAGTGTATAATTCTTCCTTTTTCATAAAATAAGTTTCCTTTCATTCATATTAGTTAAATTATCTTTTCAGCAGATAAGAACGTATATTCTTTTTCATTATTCTCTAAATCATAAGTATTTACAAATAACTTTAATCTACGTATTTGTTCATTTAAATTATAACAATAATCAAGATTTTTCGGTGAAACAAATGGAATCCATCTATAAACCGCATATGCAACATCCCAAATTCTTGGTCCCGGGTGTAACGTATCAAAATCGATTATCCCGTGTACACCGTACTATCTACTCTCCATAGCCCACGTTTTACGAATCGAAAATCCTCGTTATATCCTGATACCGATTCACTACTCGGTAAATCTCTACAAACTCTTTTCCAACTTTATATATAATAACATAGTTCTCCCAGATTGCATATTTGTAATCCGTTCGGAAACTAACTCTCTTAGAAAGATCCGCTCCTATTCCGGGAAAAATCTGGATGCTCTCAAACTTATTGTAAATCTCTTGAATCGTTTTTGCGGCATACTCTCCATTATCTTCCGCGATATAATCACGGATTTCTCTCAAATCATCTGCTACCAGGGGATTAACTCGTAATTTCAGCATAACCTACTCCCCCATTAACTTTTTCAGTTCATCAAGACTGAGCCAGCCATCCCCGTCTTTTACTGCTTCCTCTGCCTCCTGCAGTT
>CANQVH010000023.1 GCA_947627245.1 uncultured Lachnospiraceae bacterium
CATAAAAAAAGCAAGGAAAACCTTGCAAAATAGGGAGAAATTTTAATTGAGATTAGTTAGCAAGTGGCAAACTCGGGCGGACAAACAAAAAATAATTTTCATGCTTGTATAATAAAGATAACTGTGATATAGTAACGTATGAAAACGGGGAGGCCATGGGCCTGAGAGTAAACCTTACGGTTTTGACCCTTCGAACCTGATACAGATAATGCTGGCGCAGGAAAATAAGAACAGATCGCGGGAACGACCGAGTTCTTGCGGTTATTGTGAGTATTTTGTGCTGTCGGCATTTTTGCCGGCAGCTTTTTTCGCGAAAGCAATGAGCCGTGCAGATCCGCTGGAGCGGGGAATGCCTGCTTGCAGGCAATTCCACGGGACAGCGGATCTATAGGGCGAATGCCCGCGAGCTCGGAAAAGCGAAGCTTTTTCGAGCTTAGGCACGGCTCAGGAGTCGTAGGTGCAGTTCGGCTGCCGTGTTAGGAGGAACGATCATGAAAAATCTTACAAAAGCAGCCCCGGTCTTTGTAATTCTGGGTCTGCTGGCTATATGGGAGCTGGCGGTGCAGTTGGCGGGGATTCCACTGTATGTGCTTCCGGCGCCGAGCGACATGCTGACGACGTTCGTCACGGAGCTTCCGGAGCTTCTGCGGCATGCGGGCGTGACGGTGATGGAGGCGCTTGCGGGTATGGCGATCTCGTTTGTGATCGGTATTCTTATGGGTGTGCTGATCGACGCGATGCCGACCTTCAAGAAAAGCATTTATCCGATTCTTGTCGTGACGCAGACGGTTCCAGTCATCGTGCTCGCGCCGATTTTTATCATTTATATGGGGTTCGGCTATGCGCCGAAGATCCTGACGGTCGTGCTGATGTGCTTCTTTCCGATCGTAGTCAGCTTCAGCGACGGGCTGGGAGAAATGGACGAGGGCTATCTGAATCTTGTTCGGACTTACGGCGGTTCAAAGTTCCAGATTTATCGGATCGTCAAGATCCCGTCGGCGGTCATTTCACTGCTGTCAGGGCTCAAGGTGGCCGCGACCTACAGCATCAGCGGCGCGGTGGTCGGAGAGTGGATTGCCTCGCAGAGCGGCCTCGGCTATTACCTGATCCGGGCGAAAAACGGCTATATGCTGGACAAGGTGTTTGCCTGCGTGCTGATGATTATTCTGCTCAGTCTTCTGATGAACGGGCTGGTGAAGCTGTTCGGTTATCTCATGATCCCGTCGCGGCGGCGGAGAACCTTGAAGGTGTGACTGTTTGGCTGATAATGAATCGCAAATCTGAGGCAGGCTATGGCGAAGCAGACGTTTGGAAAATAAAAAATTGTATTGATAACGCGGAGAAAAACGATGTAAATCCCATACGGATTTTCATAGAGCAGGCTGCCGGAGAACAGATAAAAGTCCGGCGGTGAGCAAATGCATATGTATGGAATCAGAAGTGAGTGTTCAGATCCACGCATGTGCCGAAAAAGGAAAGCGTGTGAGAGGCATGATCAGAAACGGCTTTCCGCCCGCATGCCCTGCGGGAAACAGGGGGCAATATATTAATCACAGGAGGAGACAGAAATGAACAAGACATGGAAAAAAGGACTTGCCCTTGTGGCGGCGGCATCAATGGTGCTCGGTACGGCGATGCCGGTGGCGGCAGACGAAAATGCGGAGCTCAAAAAAGTGACCGTGATTCTGGACTATGTGCCGAACACAAACCATACGGGTATGTATGTGGCTCTGGAGAAGGGCTATTATGAGGAAGAAGGATTGGATGTAGAGATCATCGAGCCGACGGATGGCGCGACGGCGACGCTTGTGGCGCAGCAGAAGGGTACGTTCGGCGTCAGCTATCAGGAGGATGTGACGATCGCGCTTACGGCGGAGGATCCGCTCCCGATCAAGGCGATCGCGACGATCATCCAGCACAATACGTCCGGTTTTGTGAGCCTCGCGGACAGCGGTATCGAGTCCCCGGCGGATTTTGAGGGCAAGACCTATGCAGGCTGGGGCGGCCCGGGCGAGTCGGCGGTGCTCGAGGCATGTATGACGCAGGCGGGCAAAGATTTTTCGAAGCTGAATATGGTGATTTCCGACGGCAGCGGATTTGAGGCGCTTGGCAAGAGCTGCGATCTGATGTGGTTTTTCGAGGCTTGGGATTCCGTGATGGCACAGATGAACGGCGTAGAGCTCAACTACATGGCCTGCCGCGATCTGGACGAGCGTCTGGACTATTATACGCCGATCATCATCGCGAGCAACGCGGTGCTCGAGGAGGATCCGGAGATGGTTTCCGCGTTCCTGCGCGCGACGGAAAAGGGCTATGCGGATACGATCGCAGATCCGGACGCGTCGGCGGAGATCCTTTCCAAGTACGCGCCGAACTATGATCTTGAGATGCTGAAAATCTCGCAGGAGTATCTGGCGGACAAATTCATGGAGGATACGGACGTCTGGGGCGAGATGAAGGATGAAGTATGGGATAACTACAGCGCGTTCCTGCAGGAGTACGGCGTGATTGATGAGGCGATCCCGGCGGCGGAGTGCTATACGAACGATTTTCTGGCGCATTGATCACTTGTATCGACGTGATTTGAGTCGATAAAATGAAGGACAGAGGTTCCAAATTACAGGAGACTGGCTTGGCAATGAAACTAAGTGTAAATCATTTGAATTTTTCCTATACGGATAAAACGATCCTCAAGGATCTTACTTTCGCGGTGGAGGAGGGCGAGTTTGTCAGCATTCTCGGCCCTTCCGGTTGCGGAAAGTCGACGCTTCTGAATGTTCTGGCCGGAATCCTCAAGCCGCAGGGAGGGCAGATCCGGATTGACGGTGTGCAGACCGTCGGCGTAAGCCGTCAGTTTGCTTATATGCCGCAGAATGATCTTCTGTTTCCTTGGAGGACAATCCTCGATAACGTCTGTCTCTACGGGGAGATTCATCACGAGAAGGATATGGTCCGAGCGCGTGCGAGAGAACAGATGGCGCGTTTTGGATTGGAAGGCTGTGAGGACAAATATCCTGCCGAGCTCTCCGGCGGCATGCGGCAGCGCGCGGCTTTTTTGCGCACGGCGATGTGCGATGCGGATATTTATCTGCTTGACGAGCCGTTTGGGGCGCTGGACGTGATCACGCGCGGCGACATGCAGGATTGGCTGCGCGAGCTGTGCGGAAGCCTGAAAAAGACGATCCTGTTGGTGACGCACGACACGGACGAAGCCATTTACCTGTCGGATCGGATTCTGATCTTTGGTACGCCCGGCGAAGGCATCCGCAGGGAATTTTCTGTTACGGAGCAGAATCGCACGAGGGAGTGGCTGTATGAGCAGGGGGATCTGCGCGCGGAGATCTACCGGGTGATCAAAGATCAGGGCTGAGAGCCGTGTCGTGATCTGATAAAATAAAATGTCGAATTTAATCGAAAATCAGTAGATTTTTCTTTGCCTATATGCTATACTGAAACTGCAAGGAGGTGTATGGCATATGCAAGAGGATATTTTGCTTAAAGCCATCGCTGACATGTTCGATCAGAAGCTTGATCAAAAGCTCGATCAAAAGCTCGATCAGAAGCTCCAACCGGTATGGCAGGAGCTGACCGGCATCAATAAGCGGGTCGACACAGTCAGCGGACAGATCAATACACTGGATAAAAGATTTAATGTACTTGACGAGAAAGTGGACGTGCTGACAAAGCGGATGGATGTACTCGATGAGAAAGTGGATACGCTCGATGGGAAAGTGAATGTACTTGACGAGAAAGTGAATGTACTTGACGAGAAAGTGAACGTGCTGACGAAGCGGGTAGATGTACTTGACGAGAAAGTGAACGTGCTGACGAAGCGGGTAGATGTACTTGACGAGAAAGTGGATGTGCTGACAAAGCGGGTGGATGTACTCGACGAGAAAGTGGATGCGCTGACAAGGCGGGTGGATGTACTCGATGAGAAAGTGGATGCGCTGACAAGGCGGGTGGATGTACTTGAAGAGAAGGTGACAAGAAATTACGATTTGGTGCTGGAGTTTTACGGACGGCAGCAGGAGGAGAATTGTTACCTGAAAGACGAGATGAAGCTGTTTTACGGTACATTTAAGATGTATGGCGCTCAGATCGCGCGCAACACGGCGGACATTGATGAACTGAAAGAGACGAAAGTCGCGGAGGCCGCATGAGGCTGTGCATGGCACAAAATACATAGGATAAGATCGGCTGTGTTTTAACGGCCGGAAAAGAGAACGGACCGATGGCGTAGACTCAAGCAGTCAAGCGCCATCGGTTTTTATATACAGACCCGCATGCGGAAATTAGCTTTGCCTGCAACTGCAGCATTATGATATAATGGAATGGCAAAAACGAGAAAGGATTTTCATATATTTTATGTCACAAAATGATTTGGATTTCATTTGTATGATAGATATGCATGCGCATTTGCTCTGTCTGTCGGAGGAATACCGGGGAAAACTGACGGAGCAGGAGATGCTTGCGCTTGGTATGCAGGAGCTTGCGGCGCGCAAAGAATGCGGGATCGGCACCGTGTTCAGTTGCGGGACGCCGCAGGAGTGGGAGTTCATGCAGCGGTGCCTTGCGCAGAGCTTCCTGTTCAGCTTCGGTATCCATCCATGGTACAGCGACCGTTTTGATCCGCGGGATTGCCGGGAATCTTTCGCGGCTTGTCCGATCATTGGGGAGATCGGCATGGATTCGGTCTGGTGCGAGGTTCCGCTTACTGTGCAGAGGCGCATATTCGCGCGGCAGCTTGAGATCGCGGCGGAGCTTGGAAAGCCGGTCGTCCTGCACACAAAGGGGCAGGAGAGACAGATTGCGGAGATGATCCGCGACTTTCCGGGAAAGGTGTGCGTACATTGGTACTCCGGTGATGAGGAGAATCTTGAAAAGTTCATGGAAGCCGGGTGTTATTTCACGCTGGGGCCGGATCTGGCGGAGCGCTGTGCGCCGGCCGGGGAAAAAGGACTGTGGAACGGAAGAACGGGATTGACTCAGGCAGAACAGGAAGCATTGAGTCAAAGCGCTGCCGTGTATCGGCGCATGCTGCGCGAGGTTCCGACGGAACGGCTGTTTTTGGAGACGGACGGCCTCACCTCGATCGCATGGATGCGCGGGCAAAGCATCGAGTCCGTATCCTTCAAGGACATTTCGACGGTACTTGAGCGGAATATGGACTGCACGGCGCGGGCAAAGCAGATGCAGCCGGAGCAGTTGCAGGTCTGCCTGAAAGAGAATTTTTCCGGCTTTATAAGTTGACAGAAGAAAGATAACAAGGGTATACTTTATGAAACAGCGAAGCTGCTTCCCCATCCCGCAGGGATTTGAAATAACGCGTAGCGGCGGAAAGCGACAGGGAGAAAAAGCCAATGGAGAGAAGAGATGTGCAGTATCAGAAAAAATCATACGCTTTGTTCTGGGCATGGCTGGTCCTGCTTGTAGCTGTGATGATCTTTTACATATACGGCGGGAGAGGATATTTTCCGCTGATCGGAGCGGGTAAGAATCTGGGCATTGTCGTGCTTGTGTTTCTGGATCTGCTTTTTGTGATCATTCTGGCGACGCAGAGCGTGTACTGGATCAGCGGCGTCACTTACGAAGAAGCGGCGGCGGCCGGAGTATCTGCGAGAAGGCGTTTTGCGCTGTGGCACCTGCTGATTTTTCTGGCGGCGACGATCCTGTTTCTGATCTATTGCTTCGGGATGAAGGGCATTCTTGCGCCGGATCAGACGAGAGACGCGCTTGTCGCGGGCGGCGCGGTCTGCGCGGCGGTGGTCGCAAGCTCGCGGGTCCGGTTATGAACGGGATATGCATTTCAGGATGCAGGCAAGAATGGCGGTAGCAAATTTTTGGATACGGCTGTAAAAGGCATGGGTATCCTGCAGTTTTCATAAGACGGCTCGATGAGCGAACGGGCAAGGAATCTTTGAATTAAGTTTCAAGGATTCTTTTTTTGCAATTTTCTGCTTGACAGGATAGCTACTTGGTGATATGGTTAATTACATAAGTAATGAACCAATTAACGGATAAAGAAACAAAGAACGCAGAAAGAAAAATCAAGGAAGCAAAGAATCAGAGAAACAAAGAATTTAGAAACAAAAATCAAATGCAGAAGACGGACAGGGAAAGGACGGACGAGCTTGAAAAAGATCAAAGCAGAGGTGAAGGAAGTGAGAATGCGTGAATGAGATTCTGACACAGGAAAAGTCGATTTATATTCAGATCCGCGAGATGATTGAGAACGATATTCTCCGCGATATTCTGCTGGAGGAGGAGCGTGTCCCGAGCACGAATGAGCTCGCGAAGCTTTATGCGATCAATCCGGCGACGGCCGCGAAGGGAGTGAATCTTCTGGTGGACGAGGGTATTCTCTACAAGAAACGGGGGATCGGAATGTTTGTGGCGACGGGCGCGAAGCGTCAGATTACGGAGAAGAGGAAAAAGAACTTTTACGAGGATTATGTGAAAAGCCTGCTGGCGGAGGCAAAGAGTCTGGGAATCAGCAGACAGGAGCTGGTCGAGATGATCAGGCAGGACGGGGACAGATAAGAAACGCGGACTGCCGCGTGGAAAAAAGCAGGCAACAGGAAACGACGGGGGCAGGAGAGGACAGAGACAGATTCACGGCGAATGGACGTGGGAAAGGATAGCAAGGATGAGCAAATTAAATGCAAGAGGAATTGTGAAAACGTATGGAAACAAGGATGTGCTGCATGGCGTCGATCTGGAGCTGGAGTCCGGGAAGATTTATGGACTGATCGGGCGAAACGGAGCGGGCAAGACGACGCTGCTGTCGATTTTGACGGCGCAGAATCCGGCGACAAGGGGCACGGTGGAGCTTGACGGAGCGCCGGTGTGGGAGAATCCGAAGGTGCTGGAGCATTTTTGTTTCTCGCGGGAGCTGAGCCAGACGGGTTCAAGCGGTACGGGCGCGATGAAGGTGAAGGCGTATCTGGAGATTGCGGCGACCTATTACGCGCACTGGGATCAGGAGATGGCGGACCGTCTGATACAGGAATTCGGAATCGAGAAAAAGAAGCGGATCAACAAGCTGTCAAAGGGCATGGTCTCGATGGTGACGATCGTCGTGGCGCTGGCGAGCAAGGCAGAATTTACCTTTCTCGACGAGCCGGTTGCAGGCTTGGACGTGATCGCCCGCGAGCGTTTTTATCAGCTTCTGCTGGAGGAATTTACACAGACCGGGCGCACATTCGTGATCTCGACGCACATCATCGAAGAGGCCGCGGATGTGTTTGAGGAGGTTATCATGCTCGACGAGGGTCAGATTCTCCTGAAGGAGAACACGCAGGAGCTGCTGGATCGGGCGTACCACGTAAGCGGACATGAGGAAGAAGTAGACGCGGCGACAAAAGGACTTGAGGTTCATCATGAGGAAAAACTGGGTCGCAGCAAGGGCGTCGCGGTGCTGCTGTCCCCGGGACAGACGCTGCCGCAGGGATATGACGTGAGCGTTCAGAAGCTCAGCCTTCAGAAATTGTTCGTGGCGCTTTGCGGGGAGGAACACGTATGAGGACGGGGATGAAAAAAGTAAAGCTGTGGAGTTCGGCACCGATCACTTATGTGGTCATCGCGGCCGCGATCACACTGGGGATGATTTTGCTGACAGGGCGACCCGGCGGAGGAGAGCAGTCAGGTTTTTGGCAGACAATTCTGTTCCAGTTTTGCACGATGCTCCTGTTTTCGGGAGTGCTGATACAGACTATGACCGGAGTCGGGTTGTTTCAGGTCTATTTCTCGGTGCTGCTTTCCATGGGGAGTACCAGAAAGGAGATCATTCGGACCCTCTTTCTGAGTCAGGGAGCGACCGCGCTGCTTACATCTTTGCTTGCAGGGCTTGTCTGGGGAATCGGCCGTTATGTGGAAAATGATCCGCCGCAGGAGGAATTGTTCGGGCTTGGACTGCTGTGGTTTTTCCTGATCGCGTTTGGAATACAACTGCTGGGCGTGGCGTTTGGCACTGCGCTCGGGGCAGTGACCCTTCGCTGGAGAACCGTGGGATCTGTGATAATGATGCTCTTATGCGCGGCGATTGGTGGCGCGATCGGCTGGGGTCTTATCTCACTCGATCGCTCGGAAACAGGATTTTTGATGACTCATACAGGAACAGAGCTGCTCATGCCGCTTGGTTGCGTGGGGATGTTTGTGATAGGGCTTGTGACGGATCTTTGTGCCGCGGGATTCGCGCGTTTCCTCACGCGGAACAGCGAAGCGCGGGTATAGAAGAATCGACGAAAGTTCAGGCATGGGCGATGATGGGAGGAGTGAAGGATATGTGGAAAGCAATCAAACGACAGATTTATGTGCAGAGGGATACCTTTGCCGTGATCGCAGGGATCATGCTCGGATTCTGGGTGCTGGGAGCCGCGGCGCTTGCGATCGCGATGCACTTTATAGAAGAAAAGGTCTATTTTCCGCTCGGATCGTGCTGCGCGCTTATGGCGACAGGGATCATGATGATATTTTTCGTGTTTGGGGAAGTGATCGTTTATTTCAATGTTGAGTTGTCGATGGGCTCCACGCGGAGAGAATTTTTTGTGTCGCATTTTGCGATGTCTCTGTTGGCGGTAGCGGAGATTTTTGTGCTGACGGTATTGTTGTGTAAGGTGGAGGAAGCGCTGAACCGCATGCAGTATGCGGGCGCGGATGAGGGAGTGGAACTGCTGCCTTATCTGCTTCGGCTTGGGATTCCGATCGTCGCGTTGCTGGTGATCGTGGCCGGTCTTGTCGGCGCGTTCTTCCTGCGCTTCGGCAGGCCTGTCCTCGCGGCGGCGTGGATCGCGTGGATGTTCCTTTGCATCGGCGTTCCGCGGATCCACGACGCGGCGGAGGAAGCTCCGGATTCTTTCTGGGGTCGAATCGGGAACGCAGTCGGTCGGCTGGTCGGCGGCGTCCCGGGTTATCTGCAGTGGATTCTGTTTGCAACGATATGCGCGGCGGGGATCGCGGGGACGTGGGTGATCCTCAGAAGGCGGCAGGCGAGCGTATAGGGAACCGCGGCTTGTGAGGGGCAAAGCAGCCGTACATATGGAATAATCATTGAAACTTCTCTTTTTCACTTGAATTCTTTGCGAATATCTGTATAATGTATAAATAGCGATATAAATTTATATTTATGCATGTCCTCTGCATAGAGGATATGGCACAAGAAGGAGGAGTTTGTTATGAAAAAGAAATTACTGGCACTTACGATGGCTGCATGCATGGCTCTGTCGATGACCGCATTTGCAGAGGGCGAGACCGAAGGCGGCGCGCTCGAGGTTCAGACGGTTACGCCGGGCAAGCTGACCGTGGCGACGAGTCCGGACTTTGCTCCGTACGAGTTCTATGCGATCGACGAGGACGGAAATCCTTCTCTGGCAGGATTTGATATGGCGCTGGCGCAGTACATAGCTGACTACATGGGACTGGAGCTTGAGGTGATCCCGCTCGATTTCGACGGCGTGCTCAGCGAGCTGACGACGAAGTCCGTGGACCTCGGCATGGCAGGCCTTTCCCCGGATCCGGCGCGTATGGATGCGATGGATTTCTCGGACATCTATTATGAGGGTGGCCAGTCCTTCGTGACGGTAAAGGACAAGGCCGGAGATTTTACTTCCTTTGACGATGCGAACAAGCCGGAGATTTCCGTCGGCGCGCAGATCGGTTCCATCCAGATGGATCTGGCGAACAAGAATACTCCGGACGCCGATATCGTTCCGCTCGTGAAGGTGACGGACATCATCGCCGAGTTGCTGGCGGACAAGCTGGATGCGGCATTCATCGAGACTGCGGTGGCGGAGAGCTACCAGAAAGTATATCCGGATCTTGAGATCGTGATGGATGTTCCTTACGATGTGGCTGGTTCTGCGGTAGGCGTCTGCAAGGACAACGCAGAGCTGCTGATGGCGGTCAACGAGGCGATTGCTTTGGCGAAGGAAGACGGTTCTATGGATCAATTTGTTGCAGAGGCGAACGAGCTGGCGACCGGCGAGAAGTATGAGGGCGTTCTGAACGAAGAGGGTCAGGTGCCGGAAGAGGTTGAGACCGAGGGCGCTACCGAGGCTGTTACCGAGTAATCGCTAGAGCATACCTGCTGTAAAATGTTCTATGTCTTCATAATGAAGCATTTTGCGGCAGTGAAAAAAGCACTTCATGCAAAGACGCAGGAGCTGCCGCATTTCCTCATTTGATGCGGCAGCTTTTCTACTGTAATATGTTCCCATCATGTGGCTACAGGGCAGTTGTCTCTGACAAGACATGAGAGGGCGCTTTTTGCGAAAGCGAAATCCAGCGCTTACGGAGACTTGGGCGCGAAGGCTCTCCTGAGCGGCTTAGTCGTAGTTAGTGCTTAGTTCGCTGTAGCTTTGCCCTAGTCTTGGCAGAGACGATTGTCCTGATATAAACGCACAAATGGTATGTTTGAAAGGAGCCTTACATGGATTCATTTATCAAACTAAGTAATTTCCCGAAGCTGCTGCCTTACGCGCAACTGTTCTGGCAGGGCATCTTAGTGACGGTTCTTTTGTCGGTCTTCACGGTGGTGATTGGTTTCTGCATCGCGCTGATTCTCGCGCTGATGCGTTTGTCGAACTTTTGCCCGCTGCGTTTCTTAGGACTGGACAAGAACGGACATCGGAAACAGCGAGGATTTCTGGCCGCGGTCGGCAGGTTTAACCCGCTGAACTTTCTCGCGACCGCTTATGTCGAGATCCTGCGGTCCACGCCTGTTATCGTGCAGGTCTTCATCATTTACTACGGCGTGTTCAGTCTGATCAGGCTGCCGTCATTTCTGATGTTCGGCTTCATCCGTTTCGACCGTTTCTTCCCGGGCGTCGTAGCGCTGGGACTGAACTCCGGCGCGTATCTGTGCGAGATCATCCGCGCCGGTATCCAGTCGATTGACGGAGGTCAGACGGAGGCGGCGCGTTCTCTGGGACTCTCCCAGACGCAGAATATGCGCTACGTCATTCTCCCGCAGGCGGTGAAGAACATCCTTCCCGCAATCGCGAACGAGTTTGTCATCATTATCAAGGAATCTGCGATCACCTACACGATTGGCGTGCAGGACATCATGTCGGCCGTAAACGCGGTCAAGGGCGCGACCTTTATCATCATCGAGCCGCTCCTTGTGGCGACGGCAATTTATTTCTGCCTGTGCTTCCCGACGTCCAAGCTGATTGCGTATTTTGAGAGGAGGATGAGCCGTGGCGACAAGAGATAGTCTGATTAAGGTGACAAACCTGAAAAAGCATTACAACATGGGGACGATCAAGGCGCTCGACGGGATCACGACCGAGATCTTCAAGGGCGACGTGATGGCGGTGATCGGACCGTCCGGTTCCGGCAAGTCGACCTTTTTGCGCAGTTTGAATCTGCTCGAGGAGCCGACGGACGGATCCATTATCTTTGACGGCATCGATATCACAAAGAAAAAATACGTGGACGCGAACGGGAAGACGGTCAACCTGAACATCGATCTGCTGCGGCAAAAGATGGGCATGGTGTTTCAGCATTTCAACCTGTTCCCGCACATGACGATCCTCGGCAACATGACGCTTGCGCCGATGAAGGTCAAGGGAATGAGCAAGGACGAAGCGGAGGAGAAGGCGCTCGCTCTGCTTGACCGCGTAGGACTGAAGGATCGCGCCGAGGCATATCCGATCCAGCTCTCCGGCGGGCAGAAGCAGCGTGTCGCAATCGTGCGCGCGCTGGCGATGGAGCCGGAGGTCATGCTGTTTGACGAGCCGACGTCCGCGCTTGACCCGGAGATGGTCGGCGAGGTGCTTGACGTAATGAAGGAGCTCGCGCAGGAAGGCATGACAATGGTCTGCGTGACGCACGAGATGGGCTTTGCGCGCGAGGTGGGTAATCGCGTTCTCTTTATGGCGGATGGCCTTCTGATGGAGGAAGGTACGCCGGAGCAGGTTTTCGACCATCCGCAGAACCCGAGACTGCAGGATTTTCTTGCAAAGGTGCTGTAGGATACAACGGCAGATATCCGCCCGGACAGGACGGAGAAAGGATAGAGCAGGAGTACACGGATGAAGAAGGTAATCGTCGCCGGACACATTTGCATAGATATCACGCCGATATTTCCGGAGGGAAAAGCAAATAGGCTCGAGGACGTCCTTTCGCCCGGACGGTTGATCCAGATGGGAGAGATCGACATCCACACGGGCGGAGCCGTGGCAAATACCGGCTTGGCGATGAAGCTTCTGGGCGCGGACGTCACACTGATGGGAAAGATCGGCCGGGACGCGCTTGGGGAGCTTGTGCTCGATATTCTGAGACGGTATGAAGCGGATGAGGGAATGATCGTCTCGGATGGAGAGAGTACATCCTATTCCGTGATTCTTGCGGTTCCGGGAATCGACCGGATCTTTCTGCACAATCCGGGCGCGAATCATACCTTTTGCGCATCGGATGTTTCACAGGATGCGTTGCGTGAGACCGCGCTGTTTCATTTCGGCTATCCGCCGCTGATGCGGTCGATGTATGCGGACAAGGGAGTTGAGCTTGCGGCGCTGATGCGGCGCGCGAAAGACGCGGGAGCAGCCACCTCGCTTGATATGGCCTCTGTCGACCCGGCATCGGAGGCAGGAAGCGCGGACTGGGGAGAAATCTTGCGGCGCGTGCTTCCCTTTGTTGATTTCTTTGTCCCGAGCGCGGAAGAGCTCTGCTATATGCTGGATCGTGAACGATTCGGGGAGTGGCAGAGGCGCGCAGCGGGACGGGACATCACGGAAATTCTGGACATTGAGCATGATGTGAAACCTCTGGCGGATCGGTGCATGGATCTCGGCGCGAAAATCGTGCTGATCAAGTGCGGCGCTCCCGGCTTGTATTATCGGACGGCGGACGGTCATGTGCTGCGTGGCGTGGGAGAACGGATCGCGCTGAATGTGTCGGACTGGGCCGGGCTGGAGGGCTTTGAGAGGAGCTATGCGCCGGATCGTGTTCTGTCCGGAACAGGAGCCGGAGATACGTGTATTGCCGCGTTTCTGACAGCCGCGCTGAAGGGATATTCCGCAAAGCGGGCGGTGCAGTTGGCCGCGGCGGCGGGCGCTTCCTGCGTGGCGGCGTATGATGCGCTCTCCGGGTTGAAATCCATGGAGGAGCTGGAGGCAAGGATCGACGCGGGCTGGAAAAGCGGCCGATGAAATAGATCCCGGAGAGAGACTGGCCTGCGACAGATCGGCGCGAGTCGGAGGATGCGGTCGATGGGAAAAACTGTGAGGAGGATTTGCATGACACAGGAAAAACAGGCTGCTCTTGCGGCGATTGAGGCGAGGGCGAACAGGATCGTAGCCGTGGCGGATCAGATCTGGGAGTATGCGGAGCTTTCGCTGAAGGAGGAAAAATCCGCGGCGCTGTACTGTATGGTTTTGCGCGAGGAAGGCTTTCAGGTAAAAGAAGGGATCTGTGGGATCGCGACGGCCTTTTCGGCAAGCTTCGGGAGCGGCAGGCCGGTGATCGGAATACTGGCGGAGTATGACGCGCTTTCCGGGCTTTCACAGAAGGCGGGGAGCACACAGCGCGACGAGCTTGTCCCGGGCGGCTGCGGGCACGGCTGCGGACACAATCTGCTGGGCGCCGGTGCGTTGGCGGCAGCCTTAGGCGTGAAGGCGTATCTGGAGCAGAGCGGACGTTCCGGAACGGTTATCCTGTACGGATGTCCCGGCGAGGAGGGCGGCGCGGCGAAGGCGTTCATGGCGCGCGATGGTCTCTGGAAAAAGCTGGACGCGGCGCTGACATGGCATCCGGAGGATGTGAACGAGGTAACGACCGGTTCCTCAAATTCCTGCATACAGACACAGTATAAATTCAGCGGCGTGGCTTCTCATGCGGCCGCTGCGCCGGAGCTTGGACGAAGCGCGCTGGACGCGGTCGAGCTGATGAATGTCGGCGTGCAGTTTTTGCGGGAGCACATGAGTGATAGGGCGCGCATCCACTACGCGATCACGGACGGAGGAGGCTGCAGTCCGAACGTGGTGCAGCCGCGCGCGAGCGTGCTCTATATGGTGCGTTCGAATCATGTCGCCGAGGCGGTAAAGCTGCAGAAGAGAGTAGATCGGATCGCGCAGGGCGCGGCGCTGATGACGGATACGACTTTTGAAAAAAAGTTTATCGACGGGGTGGCGGACACGGTCAGCAATTTCGCGCTGGAGCGCGTGCTATACGAGAATTTTAAGGAGCTTGGCGTTCCGCATTACACGCCGGAAGAACACGATTTTGCGGATGCGCTCGCCAAGACTTATCCGGGGAGCGACAAGACGCCGGGCGTGGCGGCGGAGAATGACAGCGTACTGCGCGTGCAGGTGGAAGAGCAACGCAGACGGTGCGGGCACGCGATGAATGAATTTCTCACGCCGCTCTATCAGGGGGACGCGTTTGACGCAGGCTCCACGGATGTGGGCGACGTGAGCTGGCTTACACCGACTGCGCAGATTCACGTAGCGGCGTGGCCGAACGGCTGCCCGGGGCACAGTTGGCAGAATGTCTCCTGCGGCCGCACGGAGATCGGGCACAAGGCGGCGCTCCACGCAGGCAAAGTGCTTGCGGCTGGGGCGATTGATCTGTATGAACGGCCGGAGATTCTGCGGGAAGCCCGTGAGGAGTTTGAAAAGCGCACGGCGGCAGGCTATACCTGTCCGACGCCCGAGGATGCGGTTCCGACGGTCCCGGACTGAGATTTGCGCAGCAGGAGCTGTCTGTCCCGAGCCGACAGGAAATTAAGAAATAGAGCCGGATTTCCCGATGACAGAAGGAGATCCGGCTCTTGCCGTTGCTGAAAATTCAGCTATGTTTATCGTGTATTTTCTTGAATATATTTTTAATGAACAGTGAGCAGAGACTCGCCGGTCATTTCCTTCGGCTGCTCCATCCCCATCAGTTCGATCAGAGTCGGCACAATGTCCGCGAGCCTGCCGCCTTCTCTCAGACCGTATTTCTCGCCGCAGTTCACGAGGATGAACGGCACCTGATTCGTCGTGTGCGCCGTAAACGGTTCGCCGGTCTCGTAATCGATAAGCTGTTCGGCGTTGCCGTGGTCCGCGCAGATGAACATCTGGCCGTTTGCTGCCTTGACCGCAGCGACCACCTTGCCTACGCACTCGTCGACCGCTTCAATGGCCTTGATCGCCGCCTCAAGCACGCCGGTGTGGCCTACCATATCCGGATTTGCGAAATTTGTGATAATCACGTCGTACTTCCCGGAATTGATCGCTCCCGTCACCTTCTCGCAGACCTCATAGACGCTCATCTCCGGTTTCAGGTCATAGGTAGCGACCTTCGGGGAGTTTACAAGAATACGATCCTCACCCTCGTTCGGAGCCTCGACGCCGCCGTTGAAGAAGAACGTGACATGCGCGTATTTCTCGGTCTCGGCGATACGCGCCTGCTTCAAGCCGTGCGCCGCCAGATATTCGCCAAAGGTGTTCGTGATTGATACCTTCTGGAACGCGATCGTCTTGTTCGGGATTGTCACATCGTACTCGGTAAAGCAGACGTAGACAACCTTCTTGCGCGGCCCGCGCTCAAAGCCCGTGAAGTCGTCGCAGCAGAAGGTACGGGAAATCTCCCTCGCGCGGTCCGGGCGGAAGTTGAAGAAGATGATCGAATCGTCGTCCTGAATCGTCGCGGTCGGCGCGCCGTTCTTCATGACTACGGTCGGAACCACGAATTCGTCCGTGACTTCTTTTTCATAGGACTGCGCCACTGCCTCGACGCCGGAGGACGCCTGCTCGCCCTCGCCGAGTGTGAGGGCGCGGTATGCCTTCTCGACACGATCCCAGCGGTTGTCACGATCCATCGCATAATAACGGCCCATCACCGTGGCGATCTCGCCGACGCCGATCTCCTGCATCTTGTCGGTGAGCTCCTGTACGTAATCCTTGCCGGATGCCGGCGGAGTGTCACGGCCGTCCAAGAAGCAGTGTACATATACCTTCTTCAGTCCGAAGCGCTTTGCCATCTCGAGAAGCGCGTACAGATGTGTGTTGTGGCTGTGCACGCCGCCGTCCGAGAGCAGTCCGTACATATGAAGGCCGGAATCCTTGTCCTTCGCGTTCTGCATCGCGCGCTTCAGCTCGGCGTTCTCAAAGAAATCGCCGTCCTCGATCTCCTTCGTGATCCTTGTCAGGTCCTGATAGACGATACGGCCGGCGCCCATGTTCAGGTGGCCCACCTCGGAATTGCCCATCTGTCCGTCCGGGAGGCCCACCGCCAGCCCGCTTGCGTTGCCGTGTACAAACGGGCAGGTCGCCATCAGCTCGTCCATCACCGGCTTCTTCGCCAGAGCGATCGCGTTGCCCTCCGTCTTGTCATTCAGTCCGTATCCGTCCAGAATCATCAATACTGTTGGTCTTTTGCTCATGTTCATTCTCCTCGATTTTTTCTTAATTATAATGTACGAAAAGTATATCACCAGAATCTTACATTTGCAACGCCCGAATCTCATTATTTGCGCTCCAGAAAAATCTTTTTTGAATAGTAACTGTTCAGGTATTGACGAAATGCTTTTTTCCTGATAAAAACTTATTTACACAAAATTATTCAGCGAGGAGAGGAGGACAGGCAGATGACCCCTATACGATGGTTTCTGTCATTCCTGAAAAAGTATCGTCTGCGCATGATCGTGGGACTGATTCTGGTGGCGGTCACGGCCGTCATGCAGCTCATCAACCCGCGCATCTCCGGCGAGATCGTGGATGATGTGATCGGCGGCGGACATTTTGATCGTCTGCCGGTGCTGCTGATCGTAATGATCGCCGTGACGCTGGTCCGTTCCGTGCTGCGCTTCGTTTTCCTGATGTGCTTTGAGTATTCCAGTCAGGGTACGATCTATGACATGCGGGAGGAAGCGTATAAGAAGCTGATGAAGGAGGATTTCGCTTTCTTCAATCGGAACCGGACGGGCGATCTGATGTCGCGGCAGACCGGCGATATCGACGCGGTGCGGCATATGGTGTCGCATGTGATCTATTTTACTTTTGAAAATGTTCTGATTTTCCTGCTGGCGCTGGTGATGGTCTTCACGGTAAATGTAAAGCTCGCCCTGTGCATGCTCATCGTGCTGCCGTTTTCGCTGGCGGTGACCTTGAGCCAAGGCAGGCATGTGCGTTCTGCGTTCGCGCACATCCGCGACTGCTTCTCCAGTCTGAACGCTTTCGCGCAGGAGAACATCGCGGGCAACCGTGTGGTGAAGGCGTTCGCGAAGGAAGATTACGAGACGGAGAAATTCAATAAGGAAAACGACGCGTACCGCGACGCGCAACTGGGCGCCTCCCATGTGTGGATGAAATATATTCCCATGTTCGAGATCCTGTCCCAGTGCCTGACCGTGATCCTGATGATCATGGGCGGTTTTATGGTGATCGACGGGCAGGTGTCCTTAGGAGACATGGTTACGGTCAACGGCTACCTATGGATGCTGAACAGCCCTCTGCGGCAGGCGGGCTGGATCATCAACGATCTGCAGCGATTCGTGGCGGCCATCGAGAAGATCTATGCGGTTTACACGACCGAGCCGGAGATCAGACAGCCGGAGATGCCCGTACATATCGAGGACCGCCGCCTGAAGGGCAGCGTGAGCTTCGAGCATGTGGATTATTTCGCGCATGACGACGTGATCCTGCGCGACATCAATTTTTCCGTAAAGCAGGGGCAGACGGTGGGAATCATCGGCGCGACTGGCTCCGGAAAGTCCACCCTGATCAGCTTGGTCTGCCGCTTCTATGACGTAAGCAACGGATCGGTGAAGGTGGACGGTATCGACGTGAGAGATCTGAATCTCAAGATGCTCCGGGGAAATATCGGCGTGGCGATGCAGGATGTCTTCCTGTTTTCCGATACCATTGAGGGAAACATTGCCTACGGCGACCCGGACTGCCCATTCGAGGAGGTAGAGAAGGCGGCGAGGATTGCCAATGCGCATGACTTTATTATGGAGATGCCGGAGGGCTATGACACGATCGTCGGCGAGCGCGGCGTAGGACTGTCCGGCGGGCAGAAGCAGAGAATTGCCCTCGCGCGGGCGATCCTGAAGGACCCGTCGATCGTGATTTTGGATGATACGACTTCGGCCATCGATATGGAGACAGAGTCGATCATTCAGCATGAGCTGAAAAAGGTATCCGCCCACCGGACGGTCTTCATCATCGCGCATCGGATTTCGTCGATCATGCACGCGGATCAGATCCTCGTGCTGGACAATGGACGTCTGATCGAGCAGGGGACGCATGAGGAGCTTCTTGCGAGGAAGGGATATTATTCCACCGTATTCCACCACCAGTACGGAGAGTTCGATCAGTTCAAGGCGATCCGTGCGAACAAGGGAAAGGGGGAGTACTGATGGCCCGCAACAAATACGACGTTGACGAGACCCTTGAGACGAAGTTCGACATGAAGCAGGTGATCCGTCTGTTCGGCTATACGGGACCGTTTCGCAAAAAACTGGCGGCGACGATCGTGATCATGCTGTTTACGAGCGCCATCGGTATGCTGATCCCGGTGCTGACGCAGCGTGTCATGGATATCTACATCCCGGCCGGAGACAAGCGGGGCATTGTCGCGATGGCGATGATCGCCATGGGGATCATTCTGGTCTCGGCTTTTAATCTGCGCATCAAGATCAAATGGACGGCCGAGATCGGGCAGGGCATCGTGCATTCTTTGCGCAGCGATCTGTTTGCCCATCTGCAGGAGCTGCCGTTCTCTTATTACGACAGCCGCCCGCACGGAAAGATTCAGGTGCGTCTTGTCAATTACGTGAACAACATCAGCGACCTGCTCTCCAACGGTATCGTGAATACGATCACAGACTGCTGTTCCCTGATCTTTATCATGTGTTTTATGTTTTATTACAGCGTTCCGCTGACGCTTGTGTGCATGTGCGGCCTGCCGGTATTAGGGGCGATCGTGCTCTTTGTCAAGAAGAAGCAGCGCCGCGGCTGGCAGCTCGCGAGCAACAAGCAATCCAACTTAAACGCCTACATCGCGGAGAGCATCAACGGCGTCCGCGTGACGCAGGCCTTCGTGCGGGAAAAACGCAATACCGAGATTTTCAACAACCTGAGCGGGAGCTACCGCAAAGCATGGATGAGCGTGATTAAATACAATTTCATGATCGGCCCCGTGGTTCAGGCGATCTCCATACTGGCGACGGCGCTGGTATACTTCGTCGGCGTGGGCTGGCTGAAAGCCGGGAAGGACTGGATCTCAGTGGGCGCGCTCGTGGCGATGTCCATTTATATCGGGCAGTTCTGGAACCCCATCAACACGCTGGCATCCTTCTACAATTCGCTGCTGACGGCGATCTCGTATCTGGAACGCATCTTTGAGACGATCGACGAGCCGGTCAACGTAAAGGATGCGCCGGGAGCGACAGAGATGCCGCCGATCAGAGGCGAGGTGGAATTTCGGCATGTGGTCTTTTCCTACGAACCGGGCGTGCGGATTCTGGACGATGTGAACTTCCGGGCGGACGTGGGCGAGAATTTTGCTATCGTGGGACCGACTGGAGCCGGAAAGACGACGATCGTCAATCTGCTGAGCCGCTTCTACAATGTCGACGGCGGACAGATCCTCGTGGACGGGACGGATATCAGCACGGTCACGATCCGCTCCCTGCGCAGACAGATGGGCGTGATGATGCAGGACAGCTTTATTTTCTCCGGCACGATCATGGACAACATCCGCTACGGCAACCGGGACGCCACGGACGAGGAGGTCATCCGGGCCGCGAAGACCGTCTGCGCGCATGACTTCATTATAAAAATGGAGAACGGCTATCAGACGCAGGTAAACGAGCGCGGGAGCCGTCTCTCAGCGGGACAGAGGCAGTTGATCTCGTTTGCGCGGGCGCTTCTTGCCGATCCGCGGATCCTGATTCTGGACGAGGCGACCTCGAGCATCGACACGGAGACGGAGATCCTTCTGCAAAAGGGACTGCTGGAGCTGCTGAAGGGAAGAACCTCCTTTATCATCGCGCACCGCCTGTCTACGATTAAAAATTCGAGCTGCATCATGTACATCGACAACGGGAATATCCTTGAGCGCGGCTCCCATGAGGAGCTGATGGCGAAGAAGGGCGAGTATTACCAGCTCTATATGAGCCAGTATGCGTTCTTGGAGGAGTAGATGAACCTGTTGAACACGAAAAGCCCACAGGTTTTTCACAGATTTGACACAAAAGTCCGATATAGTGAACTCATCAGTTGAGGAACGAAAGGTCCAAAAACAGGAACGAAAGGGGATTCACTATGAAGAGCTACACAAATAAAAACAACAGGGAAGACAAGAATTGGAAGTGCAAACGCCGTGTCGTCTTGGCGATGACCGGTCTGCTCATGGTCGGCGTGCTCGCGGGGGCGGACGCATGGAGGACGGCGAGCGTCGTCTTTGCCGAGGAGGAAGAGACTCCGGGCGTGACGCTGAACCTCGCGGACTCCGACGAGAAAGAGGCGCAGACGGAGCTGTCGACAGAGGCGGCGGAGACCGAGACGGAAACCGAAACCGAAACAGAAACAGAGACCGAGAAGGAGACCTTCGCGGAGATTGACCGCGTGTCGGGGGATGTATCTATCGTGGCGACGGACGTCTCGGACATCGTCGAGAGCTGCATGCCGTCAATCGTCTCGATCACGGAGACGTCCGTGGAAGAGATCGAGACCTATTATTACGGAGTGCAGGAGTATGAGATGACGGGCGCGGCGTCCGGCATCATCATCGCGCAGAACGACGAGGAGCTGCTGATCGCGACGAACAGCCATGTGGTGAAGGATTCGACAGAGATTACGGTCGGCTTTACCGCGGAAGCGGAGGATCCGGAGGATCTGATCGCACCGGCGAAGGTCAAGGGGATGGATAAGGATTATGAGCTGGCAGTTGTAGCCGTGCAGCTTTCCGATATCAAGGAAGAGGTGCGCAAACAGCTCAAAATCGCGCAGCTCGGAAGCTCTGCTGATCTGAAGGTCGGCGAGCCCGCAATCGCGATCGGCAACGCGATGGGTTATGGGCAGAGCGTTACCAGCGGCATCATCAGCGCGCTGAACCGCGACGTCACGATCGACAACTTCTCCCAGAAGCTGATCCTGATGGACGCTCCGGTCAACCACGGCAACAGCGGCGGAGCGCTGCTGAACGCAAAGGGTCAGGTGATCGGGATTAATCTGGCGAAGGAGGTTGTAGACACGGCAGAAGGCATGGGTTACTCCATCCCGATCGACACGGCGATCCCGGTGCTCCAGAATCTTATCAACAAGGAGACGCGCGACAAGCTGTCCGACAGCGAGAGAGGCTATCTGGGAATCACGGTCGTCGACGTATCCGCGGACGCGAAGGAGCTTTACAATATTCCGGCCGGCGCGTTTGTGTATGAGGTGACCGAGGGCTCCGCTGGCGAAAAGGCGGGCATCCGCAAGGGCGACGTCGTCACAAAGTTTGACGGAGAGTCGGTAATCGACAAGGAGGACTTGGTCGACAAGCTCAGCTATTACGCGGTCGGCGAGACCGTAACGCTTGAGGTTCAGACGGCGAACGGCGGCGATTATGAGGAGCGCGAGGTGGAAGTGACGCTTCAGGAGGGAACGGATATTCCGGACGACGATGGGATAGAGATCGAAGTCGAAGAAGATCCGCAGGACGAAGAGTCGCAGGAAAGCTCGGACGACAGCGCACAGGAGCCCCAGTCGGAGAACGACTTCTGGTTTGACGGATTCGGCGTCCCGGGCGGGAACGACGGAGAATTCTTCCCGTTCGGAGACGGAGAGAACGACACGTTCTAAAATTTAAATAAATTGTAATAATTTTGTAAAAAACGATTGAAAAATCCGTAAAATGGTGTATACTGAGATCAGATAGCGATTGAACTACGATTGTTATAGGGGAGGTTACACCAGATGATGAAAAAGAAAAACAAAGGATGGCTGTTCCGACTTCTGCTTCCGGTAATGCTTCTTCTGCTCGCAATGCCAGTGAGCGCTTCCGCGCAGATCAGCATGAGCAGTAAAAAGATAACGGCAGTAGTCGGGCAGACCTGTCAACTGACCTTGAACGGACTTACCGGGGAGGAGCAGTCGATCGTCTGGAGGGTGAGACGCAAAGCAGTTGCGGACGTCAGCCAAGACGGTCTGGTGACGGCGAAGAGTGCGGGTACGACCAGAGTGATCGCGCTGGTAGACGGTCAGCGGTACCGCTGCAATCTGACGGTGACACAGTCTCAGCCGGTGACCGAAATCCGCCTGAATAAAACGGTGAAGAGTCTTGTGAAGGGCAAGCGCTTCCGCCTGAAGGCGACGGTAGGACCGGAGAGCGCGGAGAACAAAGAGGTCGCATGGCAGAGCAGCGATCCCGGCGTCGCGAAGGTCAACGCCAAGGGCCGAGTGACCGCGACGGGCATCGGCACGGCAAGCATCACGGCGTGCGCAAAGGACGGAAGCGGCGTAGCGGCTTCCTGTACGGTCACGGTCACGCCGGAGTCGATGAGCCTCAATATGACGCAGCTTACGCTGGAGGTAGGCAAAAAAGCCAATCTCAAGGCGCCGGACGGATACACCTATGTCTGGGCGTCTTCCGATAAGACGATCGCCAAGGTCGGCAAAGCCGGGAAAGTGAAGGGCAAAAAAGAAGGCCGGGCGGTGGTTACTGCCCTGCGTGTGGAAGACAGGCAGTTCGCCAGTTGTTACGTGACCGTTGTGGCGGCGCAGTCGCAGACAGAGGAGCAGCCGCAGCAGACGGGAGCGTCGGCGAAGGCGCTCGAGTTCCTTGCCCTTGTACAGAAATACGAGCAGAAGCTGCAGAGCGACAAGGCGGCAGGCGTTCCGTGGACATATGACGGGCCGTGCGCCCTTACGTGGGCTCAGGTGCTCACCCGGTCGAAGGAGGGCAAGGTTGGATTGTCTTGCGTGCAGCCGGCGCAGTGGGGACTGCGTGAGCTTGGGATCATAGGCATGGGCGACTTCAAGGGCGTTCAGGGAGGAAGCTTCCGGATCGTGGACAGAGAGTCGTTTGACCAGCATTGCATCATCATCAGCGGATACAAGAAGGCGAGTGAGCTGATTGCGGAGGGAACCCTCATTCCGGGCGATATCTGCAGCTACGTCGGGATGCGGCACACGAACATTTACGCGGGAGACGGGAAGTTCTACGATTCCGGACGAGGAGGAGACTGCACCCTGATAAACGGAGAGTATGTGTTTAATTCACTCGGACCGATCCCGTATGACTCCACGATCGGCAGTATCGTCCGCATTGTGAAATAGCAGGAATTTCTGGTGAAAAAAGGAAATCTGCAGAGAGATAAAACGAGAGTGAAACATCTTTGATTGGGAAATACTATTGCAAACGAAAGATAATCTGTCCGGCGCGGGCGAAGACGCCGAGGAAAAGATTCAGGAGGTTGCAATATGTGTAATTATATGCCGATCACAGATGTGTATGCGAGAGAAATTCTGGATTCCAGAGGGAATCCGACGGTTGAAGTTGAGATTATGACAGAAGACGGAAGCGTCGGGAGGGCGGCAGTCCCATCCGGCGCTTCTACCGGTCAATACGAGGCGGTGGAGCTTCGGGACAAGGATACGCGGTATCGGGGCATGGGCGTGGAGCAGGCCTGCCATTTTGTAAATTCGATTCTGGCGGATGCGATCATCGGGGAGAATGTATATGAGCAGGCGGCGATCGACCGGATCCTCTGCCGTGAGGACGGTACGGAGAACAAGCGCAGGCTCGGAGCCAACGGCATACTCGGGATTTCGATGGCTGCCGCGGCGACGGCGGCGATGTCCCTGAATATTCCGCTTTTCCGCTATCTTGGCGGCGTGCATGCGCACCGGATGCCGGTGCCGATGATGAATATTCTGAACGGGGGACGTCACGCGGACAATCCGGTGGATTTTCAGGAGTTTATGATCATGCCGACGGGAGCGGACGGCTTTGCCCACGGGCTTCAGATGTGCGCGGAGATCTATCATGCGCTGAAAGCGCTTCTGCGGGAGCGGGGGCTGTCGACGGGCGTCGGTGACGAGGGCGGATTCGCACCCGAGCTGGCGGATGCGCAGGCGGCTCTGGATCTGATCTGTGAGGCGGTCGGAAAGGCCGGATACCGGATGGAGCGCGATATCGTGCTTGCGCTCGACGTCGCCGCCGGTGAGCTGTACGACGTGTCCGAGGGCGTTTACCGCTTTCCGGGCGAGAGCAGGATGAAGGGACACGAGGTGAGCCGCACACCGGAGGAGATGATCGCGTATCTGGAGGATCTGAGCGGGAAATATCCGATCGCGTCAATCGAGGACGGACTGGATCAGAACGATTGGGAAGGCTGGCAGAAGCTGACCGAGCGCCTTGGCTCCCGCGTTCAGCTTGTGGGAGACGACCTGTTTGTCACGAATGAGGAGCGGCTGCGCAGAGGGATACGCCTCGGCGCGGGAAATGCGCTCCTTGTCAAACTGAATCAGATCGGGACGCTGACGGAGGCGTTCGCGGCGGTCGAGCTTGCGCAAAAAAACGGATATCGGACAGTGATCTCGCATCGCTCCGGAGAGACGGAGGACACGATGATCGCGGATCTCGCCGTGGCGGTCGGCGCCGGTCAGATCAAGACCGGAGCTCCGTGCAGGGGAGAGCGTGTGGCAAAGTACAATCAGCTTTTGCGCATTGAGGACGCGCTCGGCTTTTCGGCGGTCTATGAGGATCCCTTTGCAAAGTAAGCGGCGGTATGACGGCTTGGACCGCCGCTTGGCTGTCGACTTGGCGGCTGAACCGTGACTTTTCGGCTTGGGGCAACTTGGCGGTTGGACTTGGCGGTTAGACAAAAGAAATGCTTGCAATCCGCAAATTCCTGTGGTAGACTAGATGCGTTGACATAGGAGGTGTGATTTACCGTGAGAACATTTTTGACAATTATATTTGCATTGGTTTGTGTCGCGCTGACCGTGATCGTTCTGGCGCAGCAGGGAAAGGACGCAGGACTCGGAACCGTCGGCGGTATGGGAGATACCTACTGGGGAAAGAACAAATCGCGTTCCATGGAAGGAAATCTCGTGAAGATCACGAAGCTGCTTGCAGTTCTCTTTATTCTGCTGGCGGTTATTCTGAATCTTGGATTTTGACGACAGAGGACTGATGCGAGGCGCCGCGTTAGTCCTTTCTGTATTCTTTACGAAGCAGCGAAGCTGTTTCCCCATCTCGCAGGGATCTGAATTACGGGGTGCCCTAGGGGTAGGAAGGGAGGGACTGACATGGGCGGATCCGTAAAGCTGGTTGCCAACAACAAAAAGGCTTATCACGATTATTTTATCGACGAGAAGTACGAGGCAGGGATCGCGCTTGCCGGTACCGAGGTGAAGTCTCTGCGCATGGGAAAGTGCAGCATCAAGGAGGCCTTCGTCCGCATCGAGAACGGCGAGATGCTTATCTACGGGATGCATGTCAGTCCCTATGAGAAGGGCAATCTTTTCAACAAGGATCCGCTGCGCGTGCGCAAGCTCCTTCTGCACAGGAGCGAGATCAACAAGCTGACGGGCAGGATCAAGGAGAAGGGCTACACGATCGTACCGCTGCAGGTCTACTTCCGGGGAAGTCTGGCGAAGGTTGAGGTCGGCCTTGCGCGGGGCAAGAAGCTCTATGATAAGCGGCAGGACATCGCGAAGAAGGACATGCGCCGCGAGGCGGAGCGCGAGTACAAGATCAGGAATTTCGGCTGAATCCCTGAAGCGGGCAATGGTATTTTGCTTTCTATTTTTCTTTTTAATTTTTACTCCGGGCCAGTAAAGGTTTCGACGGGGGTTATGAAGCTGGAGAAGCTATCCGCAGGTGATGCGTCAAATCACAAACCTAAATATAAACGCTGAAGATAATTTAGCACTCGCTGCCTAATGGCAGTTGTCCGCCTCGGAGCACCTGCACTTTGAGACGCGGGCATCGACGATGCAGGAAACGACGTATGCTAAGCTTTGCACATACGGGCGTATCATGAAGCTACCGAAAGTAGGAGGGTGTCAGCTCTCGCTTGCCGGAGGGAATGACAAAGAACTGACTATGATAGTAGAAGGACAGTGAATTGGCTTTCGGACACGGGTTCGATTCCCGTCTGGTCCATCGAATCCACAAGAAGCGAACACCGCAGGGAGTTCGGCTGCTTCGCGGTTTAGTCCATTGCGGCGCGAACGAACCTCGCAGAAGGTTCGTCTGTTTCGCGCATTCGTACGCTTAATTGTGCAAATCCGGGCATTGACGGCTGTCAGTGTTCGGATTTTGTGCATTTTGCGTCATCGAATAAGATTTGTCCTTCTTTTATCCGGACTGTGTTTGTACACATAATAGACATAAATGCGTGATAAGATGTTCGCAAAAGCCGGATTTCCGGAGTCAAAAAGGCTCACAGAGGCAAAGTATCCGGCAGGCGAAAGGGGAGGAGAGCGGATGGACAGACCGACCATTCTGGTGGTGGACGATGAGAGCAGGATGCGCAAGCTGGTGCGCGATTTTTTGGTGAAGAAGAATTTTGAGGTGCTGGAGGCCGAGGACGGCGAGCAGGCGATCGATATTTTCTTTGAGAAGAAGGATATTGCCCTCGTGATCTTGGATGTGATGATGCCGAAAATGGACGGCTGGCAGGTGTGCCGGGAGATCCGCAGATACTCCCAGACGCCGATCATCATGTTGACGGCAAAGGCCGAGGAGTACGACGAACTGCGCGGCTTCGAGCTCGGTGTGGACGAGTATATTTCCAAGCCGTTCAGCCCGAAGATCCTTGTTGCGCGCGTTGATGCGATCCTGCGCAGGACGAGCGGTTTCTCGGCGGACGACGTGCTGAAGGCCGGAGTCATTGAGATTAACCGCGCCGCGCATGAGGTGACGATCGACGGGAAGAGCGTGGAGCTCAGCTACAAGGAATTTGAGCTTCTGGTCTATTTTATGGAGAATCAGGGCATCGCTCTTTCCAGAGAGAAGATCCTCAACAGCGTCTGGAATTATGACTATTTCGGCGATGCGCGGACGATCGATACGCATGTGAAAAAGCTTCGTAGCAAGATGGGTGCATACGGGGATTACATCAAGACGATCTGGGGCATGGGATACAAGTTTGAAGTGGAAGGCTGATGACAGGTGAAGGGTTCGATACGAAAGCAGCTCACGATCATATTTATCGCGCTGACAGGAATGCTGTTTTTGGCAAATTATCTGATTAACACGTTTTTCTTGGAGGGCTTTTATTCTATGCGAAAGAAAAACGTGCTGATCGAAGCGTATGACAGCCTGAACGAAAACATCACCGACAGCGGAAAAATGAAAAAGGGCGGTGTGCAGGAGTTCGAGGAGCTCTGCAACGCAAACAGCATTTCGTTCATCGTGACGGACGAGGATTATCATATGCTGGTCTGGACGGACACGGCCTACGCGCAGTCGGATTATCTGCGGCTGATGCTGGGGCGGCTGAACGGTTACGGGATCGGACTTGATACGGTAGATCCGAATTCCATTCTGGTGCAGAACGATTCCTACACGATCCAGAAAAAATACGACCCGGAGGTCGCGGTCGATTATATGGAAATGTGGGGGACGCTGGACAAAGGGTTCTATTTCATCATGCGCATCAACATGGAGAGCATCCGGGACAGCGTGCGCATTGCCAACGATTTTATCAAGTATATCTGTCTGTTCGGCGTGTTGCTGGCGAGCGTTCTGGTGTGGTTCATCTCCGGGCGCGTGACGAAGCCGCTCGGAGAGCTGACCGAGCTTTCCAAGCGCATGGCCGGACTGGATTTCAGCGCCAAATATACGAGCGGAGGAAGCGACGAGGTAGGGCAGCTCGGCGAGTCCTTCAACCGCATGTCGGAAAATCTTGAGAAGACGTACTCGCAGTTGTTGACGGCGAACAATGAGCTGCAGAAGGATATCCGGAAGAAAGAGGAAATCGACGACATGCGCAAGGAGTTCCTGTCCAACGTGTCGCATGAGCTGAAGACGCCGATCGCGCTGATCCAAGGCTACGCGGAGGGACTTCAGGAGTGCGTGAACGACGACGAGGAGAGCCGCGCGTTTTACTGCGACGTCATTATGGACGAGGCGTCGAAGATGAACGGACTGGTTCAGAAGCTTTTGACGCTGAACCAATTGGAGTTCGGCAACGAGCAGGTGGTAATGGAGCGTTTTGACCTGAGCGAGCTGATCCGCAACAAGGTACAGTCGGTGGCGATTCTGGCGCAGCAAAAGGAGGCGCAGCTCGTCTGCGACGTCCCGGACAAGCTGTATGCATGGGGAGACGAGTACAAGGTCGAGGAGGTACTGACAAACTACCTGAGCAACGCGCTGAACCATGTGGACGGCGAGCGTCAGATCACGGTTCGGGCGGGCAGAGTCGCGGACGTGGAGCCGCAGACCATGTCGGAGACAAACGGCAGAGACGCAGGCGGCCATGTTGTGCGCGTCACCGTGCGCAATACGGGCGAGCGGATCCCGGAGGAGGATCTGGGGCTGATCTGGGACAAGTTTTACAAGGTGGACAAGGCGAGGACCAGAGAGTACGGCGGCAGCGGCGTGGGACTTTCCATCGTGAAAGCGATCATGGAATCGTTTCATCAGGACTACGGCGTGCACAACTGTGAAGATGGCGTAGAGTTCTGGTTTGAGCTGAAGAGCGGGGACGAAGATGCAGCAGCGGATCCTGCCGTTTCAGACAGAACGTGAGGGCAAGAGGTCGGCATCGCTGCGGATAGAATGCAGGGATAAGGCATCAGGCGTCGCTGCGGATAGAATGCAAGGATAAGGCATCAAGCATCGCTGCGGACAGAATGTGAGAATAAGGCGGCAGGCATCGCTGCGGACAGAATGCAAGGATAAGGCATCAGGCATCGCTGCGGACAGAATGTGAGAATAAGGCGGCAGGCGTCGCTGCGGATAGGAGGGACGAGGCGCATGGGAAGAGTCGCAGTAGTCGGCGGCGGGGCGGCAGGCATGATGGCTGCGGCGGCGGCCGCTATGAACGGCCATAAGGTCAGCCTGTATGAGAAGAATGAAAAGCTGGGAAAGAAGCTCTACATCACAGGCAAGGGACGCTGCAACCTGACGAATAACTGCGACGTCGAGGCGCTGCTTCGGGCCGTCTGCACGAATCGAAAGTTTCTCTATAGCGCGTTTTACGGCTTTGACAGTCAGGCGACGATCCGCTTTTTTGAGGAGGCCGGAATGCCGACGAAGACGGAGCGGGGCAATCGGGTATTTCCGGTCTCGGATCATTCCTCGGATGTGATCGCCGCGCTCTCCGCGAGGCTTCGCGCGGGCGGCGTGAAGATCTGTCTAAATGAGGAAGTGCGTGAAATTTTATACGAAGAGCTGGACGCGGCGCAGAACACGACGCAGGATGCCGCGCAAAACACAGTGCAGCATTTGATGCGAAATGCGGCGCCCGGACAGCGAGACAATAAGGCGCAGACCGCTGGGAATGAAAAACTCGCGGTATCCAGCCTTAGGCTGGCGTCCGGGCGGCGTGTTCCGTGCGATGCGGTGATTGTCGCGACCGGCGGGCTGTCCTATCCGTCAACCGGCTCGACCGGGGACGGGTATCGCTTCGCGGAGACGGCCGGGCATCGCGTGACCGAGTGCTCACCCTCTCTTGTGCCGATGGAGACAGCCGGGGATCTGGCACAGCGAATGCAGGGCTTGTCTCTGCGCAACGTCGAGATTTCCATACTGGACGGGAAGAAAGTGCTTTTTCGGGAATTCGGCGAGATGATGTTCACGCATTTCGGCGTGACGGGACCGCTGATCCTGACGGCAAGCAGCGTCGTGCAGAAGCGGTTGAGAGAGCAGCCGCTGGAGCTGTACATCGATCTGAAACCCGCGCTTTCCGAGGAGCAGCTTGACGCAAGGATTCTGAGGGAATTTGAGGCCGGGAAGAATAAGCAGTTCAAGACGATTCTCGGGACGCTGTTTCCGGCGAAGCTGATCCCGGTAATGATCCTGTTGTGCGGGATCCCTGCGGAGAAACCGGTCCATGAGATCACGAGGGAAGAGCGCCGGGGGTTAATCACGTACACGAAACATTTTCCTTTGACATTGACGGGGCTTCGAGGGTATAATGAAGCAGTCATCACGAGGGGCGGCGTAGATATCAGGGAGATCGATCCGTCGACGATGGGATCACGGAAGGCGCAGGGTCTGTATTTTGCGGGCGAGGTGCTGGATCTCGACGCGGTGACCGGAGGATTTAATCTTCAGATCGCATGGTCGACCGGCTATGCGGCCGGGACGGGCATTTCGGTATGAGATCTCCGGAAAAGCAGAAAAATAGGACTGGTAAATAAGAGCGGGATAAAATAAGCGCAGGGCAGAATAGGACCAAGACAAATAAGACAAAGACAGGAGAATAGGTATGAGCTTTAATATAGCGATAGACGGACCGGCCGGAGCCGGAAAGAGCACGATCGCGAAGCGCGCCGCGAAGGAGCTTTCCTTCACCTATGTGGATACCGGCGCGATGTACCGGGCGATCACGCTCGGGCTGATGAGAAGCGGTACGGATATCGAGGATGCGCGCGCGCTTGAGGAAGCGCTTGCGGACATCGAGGTGACGATCGATTACCGGGAAGGCGTGCAGCAGGTTTATCTGAACGGGGAGAACGTATCCGGGCAGATCCGCACAGAAGAAGTGAGCGCAAGGACAAGCGCCTGCGCCGCGAAGCCACAGGTGCGCGCGAAGCTGACCGATCTGCAAAGAGGGCTCGCCGAGCGGGAAAACGTCCTGATGGACGGCCGCGACATCGGTACGGCGATCCTGCCGAATGCGCAGCTTAAAATTTACCTGACCGCGAGCATCGAAGCGCGGGCTGAGCGTCGGTACCGGGAGCTCGTTGAGCGGGGAGAGGAATGTTCGATTGAGGAGATCGCGAAGGATATCGAGGAGCGTGACTACCGCGATATGCACAGGCAGACGACGCCGCTTATGCAGGCGGACGACGCGATCCTGATCGATTCGTCCGATATGACGATTGAGGAAGTGACGGCGCGGATCGTGGAGCTGGCGAGGGAACGCATTTGAAGCGGGCATGAAGCCTCATGCCGGACATCAAAGACATCAAAAGCCGCACGGACGGAAAGCGTCGAGAGAAGATGTAAGAGAAGATGTAAGAGAAGATGCAAGAGAAAATGTAAGGGGAAATATGAGGGGAGCGATAGCGGGAAAGGCATGAAGGTGATCGTAGCGAAGACGGCGGGATTCTGCTTCGGCGTAAAGCGCGCCGTGGAGCAGGTCTACCGGCAGATCGAGGAGGGCGTAAAGCCAATCTATACATACGGGCCGATCATTCACAATGAGGAGGTCGTGCGTGAGCTTCAGGAAAAGGGCGTACAGATCATAGAGAGCGAGGAGGAGCTGGATTCGCTCGACGAGGGGACCGTGATCATCCGCTCGCACGGTGTGCCGGAGCGCGTTTACCGGAAGATCGAGGCGCGCGGACTGCACATCGTGGACGCGACCTGCCCGTTTGTCCGGAAAATTCACCGGATCGTCCGCGAGCACAGCGAGCAGGGTGCGCAGGTCGTGATCATCGGAAATGAGGGGCATCCGGAGGTCGAGGGGATCAAGGGATGGTGCCTCGGACCGGTCAAAGTGATCGGGACGAAAGAGGAGGCGAAACAATTTCAGCCCACTCCCGGGAAAAGAGTTTGCATCGTGTCTCAGACGACATTTAATTACAAGAAATTTGATAATTTAGTTGAAATTATTTTGAAAATGAGTTATGATGAAGTGGATATCTTGAACACTATTTGCAGTGCAACGGAAGAGCGTCAGTCGGAAGCGCGGGAGATTGCAGCGAAGGTGGACAGTATGATCGTCATTGGCGGCAGACACAGTTCCAATACACGGAAGCTGTTTGAGATATGCAAGATGGAATGTGCAAATACTTACTATATACAAACAATAAAGGATTTGGATCTTCGACGATTATCATCCATTGGTTGCGTAGGTATTACAGCAGGGGCATCCACCCCAAATATTTTGATTGAGGAGGTTTCAAAACAATGTCAGATTTAAGTTTTGAACAAATGCTGGAAAATTCATTAAAAACAATTCACAATGGAGAGGTTGTCGAGGGCACTGTTATTGATGTCAAGGAAGACGAGATCGTTCTGAACATCGGGTACAAGGCGGACGGTATTATCACCAGAAATGAATATACAAACGACTCGAACGTCGATCTCCGCACGCTTGTTCATGTGAACGACACGATGGAGGCGAAGGTTCTCAAGGTGAACGACGGAGACGGTCAGGTTCAGCTCACCTACAAGCGCCTCGTTGCAGAGAAAGGCAATCGGAGACTCGAGGAGGCGTTCAATACGCAGGAGGTGCTCACCGCGCCGGTCGTGCAGGTGCTTTCGGGCGGTTTGAGCGTTGTTGTAGATGAGGCGAGAGTGTTCATCCCGGCAAGCCTTGTTTCCGATACGTATGAAAAGAATCTGGAGAAGTATGCGGGTCAGGAGATTGAGTTCGTGATTACCGAGTTCAATCCGCGCAGGAGAAGGATCATCGGCGACCGCAAGCAGCTTCTCGTGGCGAAGAAGGCCGAGATGCAGAGAGAGCTGCTTGAGCGCATCGCAGTCGGCGACGTGGTAGAGGGCGTTGTCAAGAATGTGACGGATTTCGGCGCGTTTGTCGATCTGGGCGGCGCGGACGGTCTGCTTCATATCTCAGAGATGTCTTGGGGACATGTGGAGAATCCGAAGAAGGTATTCAAGGTAGGCGAGCCGCTTACCGTACTGATTAAAGACATCAACGGCGACAAGATTGCGCTGAGCCTGAAGTTTGAGGATCAGAATCCGTGGCTGACAGCCGGTGAGAAATATGCGGTCGGCAATATCGTCGAGGGCAGAGTAGCGAGAATGGCCGATTTCGGCGCGTTTATCGAGCTTGAGCCGGGCGTGGATGCATTGCTTCACGTATCGCAGATCGCTCATGAGCATGTGGACAAGCCGTCCGACATCCTCAAAACCGGACAGATCATTGAGGCGAAGGTCGTCAGCTTTGACGGCGCGGATCACAAGATCAGCCTTAGCATGAAGGCTCTCCAGCCTGCGGCACCTGCTCCGGCGCCTGCGGAAGAAGAGGCTCCTGCGGAGGAGGCCGCTGAGGCTCCCGTAGAGGAAGCGGCAGAGGCAGTCGAGGCTCCTGTAGAAGAAGCGGTTGAGGCTCCGGCAGAGGAAACGGCAGAGACAGCGGAATAATCATTCAAAGCACAATAGAACAAAATGGCGGCGGTGCATCTGCACCGCCGTTTTGTGTTGCCTTTGTTTCAATTTGGATATTTGATAATTTAAGCTGTCTTTGTTTGTGCCGGTTATGCGCGCTTCGTGATGACCTTTACCGGGCATTTCTCCGCGCATTTGCCGCAGCCGATACACTTCTCGTAATCGATGTGGGAGACGCTGTTCTCCACATGGATTGCGTCGGATTCGCACTGCTTCTCACAGAGCTTGCAGGCGATACAGCCGGCGGAGCATACCTTCTTGACGGCTACACCGCGGTCCTTGTTGGAGCAGCGCACCGCATACGGAGATTTGTCCGGCAGAAGCTCGATCAGGTGCTTCGGACAGGCCGCTACGCACTTGCCGCAGGCACGGCATTTCTCGCGGTCTACGCGCGCCACGCCGTCGTGGACGGAGATCGCGTCGAACGGGCAGGCCGCCGCGCAGGTGCCGAACCCGATACAGCCGTAATCGCAGGTCCACGGGGAAAGTCCGCTTGCCACTGCGGAGGCGCAGTCGGTGATGCCGACATAATGCGCTCTTGCCGCGGCGTTCTCACAGTCGCCGGAGCATTTGACAAAGGCGACCATCTTCTCGGTCTCCTCGGCGTCCACGCCCATGATGTGGGCGATCTTTTCCGCGCCGGCCGCGCCGCCGACCGGACAGCCGTTTACCGGGGCTTCCTCGTGTACGATCGCGGAAGCCATCGCGTCGCAGCCCGCGTAGCCGCAGGCGCCGCAGTTGTTGCCCGGCAGGTACTCGCGCACCGCGAGCTCTTTTTCATCTACTTCTACTTTAAATTTTTTGTCGACCGTGATCAGGAGCAAGCCCATCAGGAGGCCGATGACGCCCACCGCGACGGTGGCGATGATGATTCCTTGCATATGTATATACCTCCTTTACAGGGCCAGACTGCCGAAGCCCATGAACGCGATCGCCATCAGGGCGGCAGACAGCAGTACTACGGGTGCTCCGCGGAACGGTTTCGGAACGCTGGACTCATCGATGCGTTCACGGATGCCGGCCAGCAGGATGATCGCGATTGTGTAGCCGACCGCGGTGCCGAATCCGGCCACCACGCTCTCTACGAAGCCGTAGCCGTCCTGCACGTTTGTCAGCGCGACGCCGAGCACGGCACAGTTTGTCGTGATCAGCGGCAGATAGATGCCGAGCGCCTTGTAGATGCCGGGAGATGTCTTTTTCAGGAACATCTCGACCATCTGCACCAGAGTGGCGATGACAAGGATAAACACGATCGTGTTCAGGTACTCCAGATGAAGCGGCGCGAGCAGGAAGGTGTAGAGCAGATTCGCCACGGCAGATGAGATCGTCATGACGAAGATAACCGCTCCGCCCAGACTCGCGGACGCTTTGAGCTGCTTCGATACGCCGAGGAAGGAGCAGATGCCCAGAAACTGGCTGAGCACGACATTGTTGACCAGCGCGGTCGTGACAATGATTAAGATCAATGAATTATTCATGCCTTTGTATCCTCCTTCTCTTTGGAATCACAGGTTTTTGCGCAGGTCGCGCAGCAGCCGTCGCAGCCCTCCACCTTGTCGTTTGCCGCGGTGGAGATGCTTGCTCCGTTCAGGATCGCGATCAGGATCGCCATGATCAGGAACGCGCCGGGCGCCTGCCCGAAGATCGCGATCGGATGGAAGACATCCTCCGAAAGAACCTGAATACCGAATGCGCAGCCGGAGCCGAGGAATTCACGCGCCAGTCCGATGACGGTCAGGGCGATCGTGAAGCCCAAGCCCATGCCTACTCCGTCGAAGAACGCGAGATCCGGCGTCACCTTGTTCGCATACGCCTCGGCGCGGCCGAGGATGATGCAGTTCACGACGATCAGCGGGATGTAAATGCCGAGCGCGCTGTATAGTCCCGGCGTGTAAGCCTGCATGATCAGGTCAACGACCGTCACGAGCGAAGCCACGATGACGATGTAGGCCGGCAGGCGCACCTGATCCGGAATGATATTTCGCATCAGGGAGATGATCAGGTTCGAGAAGATCAGCACCGCCAGTGTGGAGAGCCCCATGCCTATGCCGTTAATCGCGGACGTTGTGACCGCGAGCGTCGGACACATACCGAGCATCAGGATGATACACGGATTTTCTTTTACGATGCCGTTATAAATTCGTTCCACATATTTGTTCATTTGTTCAGACCCTCCCTTACTTCAAATTCTCCGCGTAGAAGTCAAGCGCGGTGTTGACTGCGTTGACGACAGCGCCGGAGGTTGTGGAGGCGCCGGACACGGAGTCGATCTCATTTTCCGCCGTGGAGCCGCCGGCCTTGTTCAGAATGAAGGAGTCGGTGTTCACACCGGAGAACTGGCTCTTGAACGCGTCTTCGCCGCAGAGCATGCCCATGCCGGCCGTCTCGTGCAGCTCGGTGAACGCGATGCCGTTCACGGTGCCGTCCGTGGACAGACCGACGGAGATCGTGACGTCGCCGTCGTAGCCGTCTGAGCTGGTGACGCTCAGGACATAACCGGCCACGGAGCCGTCAGACGCCATGCCGACGACCGCTTCCTTAATGTAAGTCCTGCCGTATTTTTCCTGATTATAGGGATTGCCCTCCAAAGCGTCGACCGCGGCGGTAACAGTGTCGTCGTACGCGAAGGACTCCGCTTCCGGGCAAACCTCCTGATACGAGGCTGCGTTGGCCGCCATCTTTTGTTCTTCGATCTTGTCCTTTGTCACGATGTAAACGCTGCTCAGCGCCAGACCGGCGATCAGCGTAATCGCGGTCAGGTTGACTGCGGCCTTCGGGAACTGGCGCGGCTCGTTCTCGCTTTCCTTATAGCCGAGCGGCTTCGGGATCGGGAGCTTGTCGATGAACGGCACCAGAATATTCGCAAGGATGATCGCATAGCTGAACGAGTCGGCTGCAGAACCGAACGCGCGAAACAGTCCTGCGAGAATACCGATGGCCGCGCCGAAAAGGATCTGTCCCCGCGAGGTCACGGGACTCGTGACCGGATCGGTCGCCATAAAGAATGCGCCCATCAGAACGCCGCCGCCGCAAATGTGAGCGAAGAGGAAGGCCGGGTCGAGACCGTGGCCTCCGAAGATCGCCATGAACGCGGTGAACGCCACGATACAGGAAACCGGGATCTCAAGCGTGATCCCGCCGACCACCCAGAGAAACAGTCCGCCGATCAGCAGAGCGACCGCGGAGCTTCCGATGACGCCGGGCGCGTCGCCGAGATAAAGCCTTGCGACGTCGATTGCGGCCCCGGCCTTCAGATCAGCCAGCGGAGTTGCGCCGCTCATTCCGTCGACGGCGTAGTTTGTCATGGTGCTGCCGAACGAAATCAGCAGGAAACACCGCGCCGTGACGGCCGGATTCATAAAGTTTTTGCCGAGTCCCCCGAAGAAACATTTCACGAAAAGGATCGCGAACAGTCCGCCGAGATACGGGATGTAGAGCGGTACTGAGGGCGGAAGAGAGAGCGCCAGCAGAAGACCTGTGACGACGGCGCTTCCGTCCTTGACCGTGTTCTTTTTCTGCGCGATATAGTCAAAAACAAATTCCGTGATGACCGCGGACAGGATCGCAACGGCGATCACGAGGAACGCGTGCAGGCCGTAGTGATAGATCCCGAGCACGGTGGCAGGCATCAGAGCCAGCACAACGTCGCACATGACGTTTCCGGTCGTCAGTTTGCTTCGGATGTGCGGGCTGGAAGAAAGATTGAATAATTGTTCGTTCATATGGTCCGTCCCCCTCACTTTCTCTTTGCTGCCATGATGTCAGCCTTCGTCTGTTTGAAGAGCTGCATCAGCGGCCGCTTGGCCGGGCAGACGTAAGTGCAGCAGCCGCAGGCGATGCAGTCCAGACCGTACAGCCGTTTCTCGTACTGCTCGTAATCCCTGCGCTCGGCGGCCTCCGCCATCATTTGCGGGATCAGGTGAATCGGACAGGCGCGCGTACAGCGTCCGCAGCGGATGCAGGCGGTCATCTGCTCGTCGGCGGTCTCGACCTCGTCCTTGGCGAGAACGGTCAGAGCGTTGTTCGCTTTGCAGGTCGGCACGTCGAGCGAGGACATTGCAATGCCCATCATCGGGCCGCCGGAGAGCACCTTCTTGACGGTGCAGCCGGGTTTGATCCCGCCTGCCGCCTCGATGAGCTCCGCGTGCGAGGTGCCGATGCGCACGGACAGGGTACACGGATTGGCAACCGCGTCGCCGGATATCGTGAAATAGCGCTCCATCAGGGGCTCGGAATGATGTACCGCGCGGTAGATCGCGTTCAGTGTGCTCACGTTGCAGACGACGCAGCCGACGTCCGCCGGGAGCTGACCGAAGCGCAGGTCGCGTCCGCTGATCACGGAGATCAGATTCCGCTCGCCGCCCTCGGGGTATTTCGCCTTGACCGGCTGGACGGAAATCTGTTTCTCGCCCGCGCAGACGGCCTCCATCGCCTGAATCGCGTCCGGCTTGTTGTCCTCGATCGCGATGACGCCCACCGCGTTTGGGAAGAGCTGGAGCACGAGGCGCAGGCCTTCGACGATTCCTCTGTTCTCATCCTGCATCAGACGGTCGTCGCAGGTGATGTAAGGCTCACACTCGGAACCGTTTGCGATGACATAGTCGATCGCTTCCGGATCCTTGACCGAGAGCTTGACGTGCGTCGGGAAACCTGCTCCGCCTAAGCCCACGATGCCGGCCGCCTTGATCGCGTCGAGGATATCCTTGTTCGAGAGCGTGCCCTCGTGCGGCACATTGCCGATGCCGGGGGCGAGCGTGTACTGGCCGTCGTTTTCAATGACGATGCAGGTCGCGCGCGCGCCGGAGGCGACATGCCGCTCCTCGATCGCTTTTACCTTGCCGGAGCAGGAGCTGATGATGTTGGCGGAGACGAAGCCGTCCGCCTCCGCGATGATTTGTCCCGCAAGCACCTCGTCGCCCTTGACGACGATCGGTTTGGCCGGTTTGCCGATATGCTGGTTGATGGGGAAGACCATGTCACCCTTGGGAAGATAGGGCACGACCTCCTGTCCCTTGGAGAGATCCTTGTGCCCCTCCGGGTGAACGCCTCCCCGAAAAGTTTTCAGTTTCATAGGTTACCTCCCATATACTTGTATTCGCTGTTGCCGGGAAGTCTGCCTGCTGTTTTTTCAGGCATCATTCTCAGAAAGTAGTCGCATACCTGCATATTACTTTTGCGCGAGCTGCTTCGCCGCGTGGCGGGCAAAGGTCATCGTGCGCCCGCAGGCGAGACCGGTCATCAGGTTCGGGTAGGTTGTCGCGAAGAAACCGCCCGTGCAGTCGCCGGTCGCGTACAGTCCCTCAATCGGAGAGCCGTCCTCCTTGATGACCTGCATGTCGGTATTGATACGGCAGCCGTTCAGGGTCGTCAGATGCCATGCACCGGTGCGGATGCCGAAGAACGGCGCCTGATCCACCGGAGTCATGCGATGCTTCTCCTTGCCGTAGTCCTCGTCCACGCCTTTTTTGCAGAGCTCGTTGTAGCGCTTGACGGTGGCGACGAAATCCTCCACCGGAAGACCGAGCCCTTCCGCCAGCTCCTCGAGCGTATCCGCCTTCACAAGATAACCCTCGTCGACAAATTCCGTCATAAGCTGATCCCAGACAGAGTCGAAGTCGCGGTTGCTCGGCGCGCCGTTCGGGAACGGGAAAAGTCTGCAACAGCCGACCTCGTCAAACTGCTCCGCGTATTTTTTGCTGTTGGAATCGAAAATATCACAGTATGTATGATACGGCTGCATGTACATCGAGTGCAGCATGAACTCGTAGGGGCCGGATTCGTTGCAGAAGCGCTTGCCGTCTAAGTTTACCTTCAAAAACGGCTGCTCGCCGAACCAGAACCATTTGCCGTTCGTCTTGTAGCCCGCCGTCTCCGTCGGGAGGCAGCTCGCGCGGTTGAACATCATGGAAGCGTGCGTCGGATCGAGCTGCGCGCCCGCCCACAGCATCGCCTTGATACCGGAGCCGTCCGCAGTAGAGCCGAGCGGGACGTTGATCTTCATCTCCATCGTCATCGGCTGCAGAGCCAGCATCATGTCGGTGTTCGTGCAGTAGCCGCCGGTCGCCATGATGATGCCCTTCGAAGCATTGATACGAAGATAGTGTTCGTCGGTCTGATCCTGCGCGATGATGCCGGTCGCCTTGCCGGAATCGTCGAGCTCAATCTTGATCAGCGCCGTAGAGAGCTTCCATTCCACGCCGTGCTCGTCGCAGATCTTCTGGAAGACCATCTCGGTCGTGGCACCCTCCGGCGCGTTCTCCGTCAGGTTGGGAGAGTGGCCGGTCGCGTAGCCCTTGTCGCGGCCCGGGTCGTCGAGATTGCCGACGCCGCCCTCGTGATCCATGCGGAAGCTGCCCTCCGCGTCAAACATGTCAGTCAGCCAATCCACCATCTCTGCGGATTCGTTGATCCAGACCTTGATCAGATCGGAGTCTACATAGCCGCTGCCGTAGCGCACGATCTCCTGCAGCGCCTCCATCTTGTCGATCGCAAACTCCGGGAATTTCTTCTCCGTTTCGAGCTGGAGCTTTGAACCGATCGCGCCGATGTCGTGGCGGATGCCGGTCGGGGTCTCGCGCTTCTCGACGACGAGCACCTTCGCGCCTTCTTCAGCGGCCGTCATCGCGGCGATCCATCCGCCGGAGCCGCAGCCGACGACAAGCACCTCCGTGTCAAGCGTCTCGGTAATCTGATCCTCCGCGATCTCCGGAGCAGTGCCGAGCCAGTCCGCCGAGCCCTCCGCTTTGTCGGAGCCGCCCACCGTGACGGTCGTGCCGGAAGCCTGAGACATACAGTCTGCAACGGCAGTCTTTATGGCGTCGGAGGTGATCGTCGCGCCGGAGACGCCGTCCACGTCACAGCTCTGGCTGCTCAGGATCTTTTCCCTCATCTCGTCGCCGATGACCGCGCCGATGTCCGGAGTCTCGCCGGAGACGTCGATGACAATATCGGTCATGGTCGTCTCGTCGAAGGTACAGGTGACGGTCACGTCACTGCTGATCCCCTTGGCCGTTGCGGTGTATTCGCCCGGAGTGAAGGTCAGGCCGCTGGATGCGGCAGGAGCGACGGCTGGCTTGCTGTTCTTCGCCTTTTCGTCGAGGAAATATTCACCTGCCTGAATTCCGCCAAGCGCAGCCACGCTGACCGCACCGGCGGCGATTCCTTTGATGAATGTTCTGCGTGAAATCTGTCCTTTTTCCATTTTTTTCTTCCTTTCCTTATTTATATCTTTCAACACCATGCCGCTCTACCCAAAGACGGAGCCGGACATGGTTTATTGCTTCCGTATCGATTTCTTATAGCACCTTACCATATCGGGATATGACCGTATATGGCTTCTTATTTCCATAGGAATGACAGTTCGGTTGTGCGGGCGTGTCGTCAGATTGCGCCATGTTTTATGCATCATCCTTGGTTTTCTTCCGCCCGCGCAAGCGCAGCAGAAGAGCGGAGATCAGAATGCTGAGCTCATACAGCCCGATCATCGGCACCGCTACCATGATCTGTGAGACGATATCCGGCGGCGTGATGACTGCGGCGATGAAAAAGATCAGCACGATAATAAAGCGGCGCCCGGTTCGCATCCATTTCACCTTCAGGAGCCCCATCTGCGTGAGCATAACGGAGACGACCGGGAGCTCGAACACGATTCCGAAGATCATGAAGATCGTGAGCAGAAAGGATATGTAATTCTGCACGCTGATGGAAGCCGTAATTCCGCTGCCTTTGCTGACGTCGATCAGAAAGCGCAGCATGAACGGCAGCATGATCTTGTAGGCAAACAAAATGCCGATGACGAAACAGAGCAGTCCGGAAATCATAGCAGAGAGAAAGAGCAGATTTTCATTTTTCTTCAGACCCGGCTGTACAAACGCCCACACATGATACAGGATCAGCGGGAGAGTGACGCACACGCCGGACAGAAGAGCGACGGAAAAATACTGCATCAAAAGCTCCTGCGGCGCGAGATAGACGTACCTGTAGCCGCAGCTTTTCCCCATGTCGGTCAGAAAGTCGATGATATCCGGGGCGAAATGCAATCCGACAAGAAACGAAACAACCAGACAGACGAGGCAGATCACCACGCGATTCCTGAGCTCTCTCAGATGACCGGAGAGGGTCATGTTTTTCTCTTTGCTGCGCGCCATTATTTCTCAGCCGCGTCGGAGTCTTTTTTCTGTTCGTCGTCGCCCGATACGCTGTCGCGGAAATTCTTGACGCTCTTGCCGAACATTTTGCTCAGCTTCGGGAGCTGAGTCGGTCCGAAGATCAGGACGACGATCGCCAGAATGACGAGTAGTTCAGTAGTACCTATCTTCATAAGTGTATCCTCCTGTATAAATATGTAAGAATGAAATCTGATTTATTCAGTTCTTCGATTGCAGTGTTGTGGGATCTTCCGCTTCCGCTGGTTCAGATGGCTCCGGCGTCTCGGCGGCAGTCTCATTTGCGTCCTTCGTCGGCTTCCCAATGTCCGCGATGGATTGCTTGATCTCGTTCACATTTTTGCGGACGTCTTTTTCGAGCTCGGTAACCGGAGCCATAGCCTCGCGCAGCGGCTTTTGCGCCTCGTTCAGCGGCTCCACAACGCTCTCCCGGATGTCCTTTGTCGCTTCCTCCGTATATTTACGGAACTGCCCGAACGCCTGCCCGAGCTTTTTCGCATAATACGGAAGCTTGTCGGGACCGACCACGATGAGGGCGACGATAAAGACTACGAGCAACTCCTGAATACCGATTTTCATACTGAAAACTCCCTTCCGGCGGGCATGTGCAGACAGAGCTGCCATTAAAAAAAGAATACCATTTCTTTTGATTTCTTTCTGCGGATAATTTTTGTTTTTTGTTAGATAATTTTTGTTTTTTAAAAATTGTATATAACTAAAATGGCTATTTATGGTATACTGTTCGCGGCGGATCGTTGCTGTGATTAAGAGAAAACTTCTGAAGCGGAGATGACAACTTGAAAGACGAAGAGATGAGACCGTTTTCTGCGATCGCGGAGAGCGGGCTTCAGAAACATGCCGGAAGCGTAGCCAGACGTTATGAACTGATGGATGAACTGCTCCGGGGCGTACGTGACGGAAATGAATATCAGGCGCTCCGGGCGATGCAGGCCAGAAATGAGGTCAGAATACCGGGACTTTTGCAGGATGAACTGACAGAATGGAAATATGATCTGATCCAGACAAAGGCATTGATCATACAGGAGCTGCGGCGGCTTCGGGTGATCGACGTACTTCTCGAGGATATCCATACAGGGTATACGCGGCGCATCTATGAGGCGGCGGACGTGGAGGAGTGCAGGCAGATCGGCGAGGAGATGGTGACGCGGTTTTGCAGGCTGAATCAGTTGAAAGCAATCAGCTCATATTCGCTCCTCGTTCAGAAAATCCTTCTGACGGTTGACGTAGACCTGAGCCAGACGCTTACATTGCAGTATTTTGCAGAAAATCTGAGCGTGAATCGATCCTATCTGTCGAATCTGTTTCGGCGCGAGGTGGGAATGACGATCACCGATTACGTAACGGATCGGAGGATCCGGACGGCGGCAGATCTTCTGCTGACGACAAACAATCCGGTCAAGACGGTGGCAAAGCAGGTCGGGATCATGGATGTGCACTATTTCAGCCGTCTGTTTAAAAAGAAGACGGGGACGTCGCCGAGTCAGTATCGCGAGGGAAGCCGGTAGAGTAGTGCAGCTCCTCGTCATCGGTGATAAAGAGTGCCTCGACGCCGTCCAGAGATTCGACAAGCTCCATGCCGCGGTCGAGGCCGAGGACGAAGCAGCTCGTGGAAAGAGCGTCGCCGTCAACCGAGGATTCGGACAGGATCGTGACGCTTGAAAGTCCGTTCCAGACCGGATAGCCGCTTGCGGGATCCAGAATGTGATGATAGATCGTGCCGTCCTTCTCGAAGCAGCGTTCGTATGTTCCGGAGGTAACAACGGAGAGCCCGTCGACCTTCACGGTTGTGATTGTGTCGGAGGCCTCGCCGAAGGGTCTGCGGATGCCGATGTTCCACGGGACGTCGCCGGGTTTTGTTCCGATGGTGAGCATGTTGCCGCCGAGGTTGATGTAGCCGCTTTCGACGCCTTTGCCGACAAGAAATTCCTTCAGCCGATCCGCGACGTAGCCCTTCGCGATTCCGCCGAGATCGATGGAAGAGCGCGGGTCGTCGAGCGTGACGGTATTCCCGTCCAGATGCAGCAGAGAAGAACCGACGTGAATGCGTGCGGCGGCGATCGACGCTTTGGCCGGGACATTGCCCGTATTGTTCGGAAAATCCCAGATCGTGACATAAGGCGCGACCGTGATGTCGAACGCGCCGTCCGAGAGTTCATAATATTTCTGCGCCAGTTCGATCAAAGCTGCCGTGTCGTCAGATACCTCGACGGGTTCCCCGGCGCTTTGATTGATCTTCCAGACGTCGCTTCCCTCGCGCGTGCGGCTTAGGATCGCTTCATAATCCCCCATCTTTCGGAAACATTCATCGATCAAATCTTGTTTGTCCGTGCCGTTCAGGCGCAGTTCAACCACTGTATCAAAAAAGAAACCGACGTCGGAAATTTGCGCGGAAGCTGCCGACGGCTTTCTTTGGCAGCCGCCAAGGCAAAGCACGAGCAGAGATAAAAGAAACAAAGCCGCAAGGAAAAAGCGGCTGTGTGAAAAGCCGGATCCGGATTTTCGGATGCCGGAGATGAGTGGTCGGTACATAAGTGAAACTCCCTCTTGGTTTTTCGGATGATTCAGCGCACCCGCTTCAGCACCTCCGTAGTCAGCCAGCCGATCAGAAATCCTGCCAGAACCCCAGAAAGCAGAAGAATGGGAGCGTAGTAGACGAGACTGGCGCTCTCGACGACGACTATCGCGGCCAGAAGCTGACCGACGTTGTGTGAGATCCCGCCCGCCATACTGATCCCGAACACACTGAAGCGCGGACTGCGTTTCATCAGCGTCATGACAAACAGGCTCAGGGTCGCTCCCGCGAGACTGTACAGGATGCTGAAAGCATTCGTGAACAGAAAGCCGATCACGGCGATCCGAATCGCAGAGACAAGCGCGGCCTCCCGCCATGAATAGCGCATCAGAAGAAAAAGAACCGCGAGATTGGCAAGCCCGAGCTTCACGCCGGGGATTCCGGTCGGAATCAGTAGCTCCACGTATCCGAAAATGATCGCAAGCGCCGAGAAAAGCCCCAGAAGGGCGGTTTTCCTGCTCATAGTATCACGCCTCAGTTATGGTCGACTACCAGCGCGGCCGATCCGTAAGCCTTCAGCGGTCTGCCCGCCTCGTCCTTTTCAAGCGTGTAGCGCACATGGAACGGCACGCGATCCGGCGTCAGCGGGATGATCGCCTCGAGATGTTCCACGCCCTGTTCGAGCTGTCTGTGCCAGTCGCGGTACATGTCTGCATAGTCCTGAGGGAAGATTCCCATTTCAATCGCCGGCTCCGGATAATTCTCCAGAAGCGGCGGAAGATGCAGATCGCGCATACAGCGGAAGCAGGGGCGCATCTCCTTTGAGGAAATGTCGTATTCCCACGCATAGACGTTGATCTGCTCGCTTGCGAACCGGAAACGGCGCTCGCTGTTATAAAGTGTGTCATATTGCTGTTTTTGGGCGGTGATATTCTGCACCATCGCGTAGAATAAGTACTGATCCTCTGTCTTTCCGATCATGCGGATATAGCTGCGGATGCAGATCTGATCCTCCCCGCAGGTCTTGGAACGAGAGGTGCGCCACACCTCACACGTCTCCTCATCCCCGGACTCGATCGCGCGCTTCAGCGTATCCTCGTAAATTTTGCGGCTTTCTGCATCGAAGCCCGCCCACGGATCGGAACCGATGATCTCCTGCTCGGAGATGTTGGTACAGATCTCTTTGATATATTTCTTGTTGACCCGTAGCACCTCCAGTTCCCCGTCCTGATAGGTAAAGATCGCCGCGCCGCCCACAAAATTGTTGAAAATGAGCGTTTCCATGGACGCGGGATCCCAGAATTTACCGGCGTTCAGCGTGCTGATCAGATCCATCGGCGCGCGCATCGGCTCATGATCCAGTTGCTCCATTTTTTTGCGGAAATCCGCCTCAGCAAGCGGTTTGGAATAGAGATAACCCTGTATGTAGCGGCATCCGATGCTCTTCATATAATCCGCCTGCTCCGGCGTCTCGACGCCCTCCGCGATCACGGGAGTACCCAGCCACTTCGCCATGTGGACGACGGAGCTGATGATCGTGCCGCCCCTGCCGCCGATATTGCCGCTCAGGAAGCGCATGTCCAGCTTGATGACGTCGACCGCGAGGTCCTTGAGCACATTCAGAGAGGAATAGCCGCTGCCGAAATCGTCCATCTCAACGATATAGCCCTTGTCATGAAGCCGATTCAGGACGTCCAGAAGCAGCTCCATGCCGCCGATCGCGGACGTCTCTGTGACCTCGATGTGGAGATACTTCACGGGCACCTCATATTGGGCGCGGAGCTTTTCAATCTCTTCTACATAGCTTTTTCCATAGATATCGTATCGCGACATATTGACCGAGATTGGCACGGGAGAAACGCCGTCGTCCAGACATTTTCTCAGAAAACGGCAGACCGTCTCAAAGATCCCCAGATCAGCGCGGTAGATCAGGTCGTGCTCCTCCAGCACCGGAATAAAATCGGACGGATACTGCATCCCATAAACCGGATGGGTCCATCGCATCAGTGCCTCCGCGCCGATCATTCTTCCCGTGTCGTGATTGATCTTGGGCTGATAGACTGCATAAATCTGCCCGGATCCCAACGCATCCTCAAAACATGCAAGCAGCTCTTGTTCACTCATTCTCCGATCCATAAACTCTCCCTCCCGCAGTGATTAGCCAGACATTTTTCTTCATTATCCATGTACTGCGGGGGCCGTGTCAATAGTTTTTTACAAAAATACCCTCTGCCCGGGCAAAAAAAATAATGAAGTATCTTACTTCATTACATGCCCTTCTGCAGAAAAAACAGATCTCAGATAATAAATTCTATGAAATTCTA